>CAMHDX010000001.1 GCA_946183895.1 uncultured Porphyromonadaceae bacterium
TGACCAAGCTGCGACCCTCTTCGAGGCTCTTGCATGGTCTTTAACATGAAGTCGGGTCTTCGACCCACCAGACATCTTCGATGCCTCTACATGGCCTTAACATGAAGTCGGACCTTCGGCCCGCCAGTGTCTTCGCCACTTTTTCATTATTCTTTAAGTTTCTTTAGAAGCACCGGGGCGGCTACAGGCGGGTGTAGGTGACGAAATCGTAGTCATAGTCCGCCTCGCCGCGATGCGGCTCCACCCGCGTGATGGTCCACTCGGTGGCACGCGGCGGCGCGAACCACACATCGGCGCCGGCAAAGGCGTGGTGAATCATGGTGATGTGCAGCGTTCTCGCTATCGGCATCGCCGCGCGATAAATCTGCGCGCCGCCTATAATCATAATCGGCTCGGGCATTGAGGCTAACCGCAGCGCCTCGTCAATGTCGTGAGCCACCACTACCCTATCGTTATCGGCGGCTCCGCGCGGAGCATACGACCGGTCGCGGGTGAGAATGATGTTTTGACGCTCGGGCAGTGGACCCGCAGGCAGCGACTCGAAGGTGCGCCGCCCCATCACGACCGTGTGACCTCGCGTCAACGCCTTGAAGTGCCGCAAGTCCTCACGCAGGTGACATAACAGCCCCCCGCCGCGACCAATCGCCCACCTATTGTCCACCGCAACCACGATTTCGATATTCTTGTCAACCATCTCCATCTTTTTTTTGTTGCAAAGATACGATTAAGCCACTGCAGAACAAAATAAAACCATGATAAATAACGTTTAAAATGAATAATGGGTGTTGCGACAATCACCTGAATTGCAGCATCCATGATATCAATATATACTCATTAATAATTATACTGACCGGACAAGTCCCGCAGGGCTTGCCTCTCTAACGATGAAACAGACACCCTATCATATTCCGGCATTACTGCAGCCCACTATCGACGGGCTGGCGGTGAAGAGCGACGGCACCTACGTTGACGTGACCTATGGCGGCGGCGGGCACTCGCGAGCCATCATGGAGCGCCTCGGTGCCGACGGCCACCTGTACGGCATGGACCGCGACATGGATGCCTACAGTGGCGCCATCCGCGACGAGCGCTTCACCTTTATCCACTCCAACTTCGCCTACCTGAGCAACTTCATGCGATACTACGGCGTCGCCGGTGTTGACGGCATCGTGGCGGATCTGGGCGTATCGTTTCATCACTTTGACGACGAGTCGCGCGGATTCACCTTTCGCCACGACGCGCCGCTGGACATGCGCATGAACCGCCGCTCGCAGCTCACGGCAGCGTCGCTGCTCGCCACGGCGAGCGAGGAGCGACTTGCCGACATCCTGTACCTGTACGGCGAGCTCAAGCAAGCCCGGCGCATGGCGGCGGCGATAGTCAAGGCGCGCGGCACGCGCGACATCGCGACCGCCAACGACCTGATTGACATCATCAAACCACTCATCAAGCCCGCCGCCGAGAAGAAAGAATTGGCGCAGGTGTTCCAGGCGTTACGCATCGAGGTCAACGGCGAGCTCTCGGCACTGCGGCGGCTGCTCGAGGCGTCACTCAAGGTGCTCAAGCCCGGCGGACGTCTCGCCATCATCTCGTACCACTCGCTCGAGGACCGCATGGTCAAGAACTTTATACGCTCGGGCAACGTTGACGGCAAGGTGGAGAAGGACTTCTACGGCCGCGTGACCACCCCGCTCAGGGCGATCAACAACAAGGTGATTGTGCCAGATGACGACGAGGTGGCGCGCAATCCCCGCTCGCGCAGCGCCAAGTTGCGCATCGCCGAGAAGATAGGTTAATCACATCAAGCTCACGCCAAAACTACGACCCTACCCCGATGAAATACTTTATCATAGCCGGCGAGGCGAGTGGCGACCTGCACGCCTCCCACTTGATTAGCGCCTTGCGCCGCGTGGACCCCGACGCGCAGTTTCGCTTTCTGGGCGGCGACCTGATGGCTGACGCCGCGGCGGTGGTGCCCATCGTCCACTATCGCGACATGGCGTACATGGGCTTTATCGAAGTGGCTAAGCACCTGCCCACCATCCTGGGCTTCATGCGCACCGCCAAACGCGAGATAGCAACGTGGAAGCCCGACGTGGTGATTCCGGTTGACTATCCGTCGTTCAACCTCAAGGTGGCGAAATACGCCCACTCGCTGGGCATTGCAGTGCACTACTTCATCTCGCCCAAAGTGTGGGTGTGGAAGAAGTGGCGTGTGCGCGACATCAAGCAGTATGTGAGCGCAATGTACTGCATCCTGCCGTTTGAGCCGGAGTTCTATCGCGCCTACGACTACGAGGCAACCTATGTGGGCAATCCCACAGTGAGCGAGATAGCGCAGGCGATGCGCACGTTTGACACCCGCGAGGACTTTGCCGCCGCTTGCGGCATGGACCCGTCGCGTCCCATTATCGCCATCGTGCCGGGCAGCCGCGTCAAGGAAATCAACGACAACCTGCCGTTGATGCTGCAGGCTGCAGCGCGCCACAGCGATTGCCAGGTGGTGGTTGCCGCAGCGCCCAGCGTTGAGCAGGGCGTGTACGACAACGCGATGGCTAACGTCGGCATCACGGCTCCAGTGCTGCACGACTGCACCATGCAACTGGTTCATCACGCGCGGGTTGCGCTCGTCACCAGCGGCACGGCAACTCTGGAGACGGCCCTGCTGGGCACCCCTCAGGTGGCGTGCTATCGCATGGACGGCAGCAAGCTGGTCTACTGGTTTTACAGCAAACTGCTGTCAGTCAAATATGTCACCCTGCCCAACCTCATCGCCGACGCGCCGGTCATCCCCGAGCTGCTGATGCACCTGTGCACCACCGACAGCATTGACACGCACCTGAGCGCGCTACTGGGCGACAGTCCCGAGCGCCGCGCCCAGCTTGACGGCTACGCCCGGGTCAAGGCTCGCCTGACCGATGCCGACGCCCCCGCCCGCGCCGCGCAACTCATCGTTGACAGCCTAAACGCTAAAAATGTATAAAAACCGCGGCGGGCATGCCCGAAATCTGACATCTTTTTATTACCTTTGCAAATCAATGAACAAATAATCTTATAACCTTTATTTTAATATTTAAGCAACACTATGATTATTGACAAAATTCATGCTCGCGAAATTTTGGACTCGCGTGGCAATCCTACTGTTGAAGTTGAGGTAACCCTCGAGTGTGGTGTAATGGGCCGTGCATCAGTCCCCAGCGGTGCGAGCACCGGTGAGAACGAGGCATTGGAGCTGCGCGACGGCGACAAGGCTCGTTATGGTGGCAAGGGTGTGCTCAAGGCAGTTGAGAACGTCAACACCAAGATTGCTCCCGCTATTGAGGGCATGAGTGTGCTTGACCAGCGCGCCATTGACTGCAAGATGATTCAGCTTGACGGCACCAAGACCAAGAGCAACCTGGGCGCCAACGCCATCCTGGGCGTATCGCTCGCCGTGGCTCATGCCGCCGCCAACTACCTGGAGATCCCCTTGTATCGCTACATCGGTGGCTCGAACGCCTACGTGCTGCCCGTGCCGATGATGAACATCATCAACGGTGGTGCTCACAGCGACGCTCCCATCGCCTTCCAGGAGTTCATGATTCGCCCCGTAGGCGCCAAGACCGAGCGTGAGGCTATCCGTATGGGTGCCGAGGTGTTCCACGCACTCGCCAAGCTGTTGAAGAAGCGCGGCCTGAGCACCGCTGTGGGTGATGAGGGTGGTTTCGCTCCCGCACTCGACGGCATTGAGGACGCGTTGGAGAGCATCGTTCAAGCAATCAAGGACGCCGGCTACAAGCCCGGTGACGATGTCAAGATTGCCATGGACTGCGCAGCCAGCGAGTTCGCAGTGATTGAGAACGGCGAGTACTTCTACGACTACCGCCAGCTCAAGGACGGCAAGAAGAAAGACCCCAATGGCAAGAAGCTCAATGTTGACGAGCAAATCTCGTTCCTCGAGGAGCTCATCACCAAGTTCCCGATCGACTCGATTGAGGACGGTCTTGACGAGAACGACTGGGAGGGCTGGAAGAAGCTCACCGCCGCCATCGGCGACCGTTGCCAGCTCGTGGGTGACGACCTGTTTGTGACCAACGTCGACTTCCTGCGCAAGGGCATCACCTGTGGCGCCGCCAACTCGATTCTGATTAAGGTGAACCAAATCGGCTCGTTGACCGAGACCCTCGACGCCATCGAGATGGCTCATCGTCATGGCTACACCACCGTGACCAGCCACCGCAGCGGTGAGACCGAGGACACCACCATCGCCGACATCGCCGTGGCTACCAACAGTGGCCAAATCAAGACCGGTTCGCTGAGCCGCACCGACCGCATGGCCAAGTACAACCAGCTCATCCGCATTGAGGAGGAGCTCGGCGACCTGGCTGTGTACGGCTACAAGAAGCTGAAATAAGTCGCTCGCATTAATCGCGATACAACAATTACGGCGTGCCACCCCACCGCGGGCGGCGCGCCGTAATGCTTTTACACCCCACCATTGGTTACGATAGCTCGTGACGGATTGTCGCGGGTCGGGGCGCGGTTTTCGGGTCAATTTGAACATTTTAGGGGCAAAGTTTTGGTGCATACGGGAAAAATGTGTAATTTTGCGCGCTTTATTGTGGTTTGTACCGTTAAATCACAACACTCACAGGTGCTAAACTTTGACATATAGTATTTCACTAACAGTCAGCAGTACCATGAGCGGCACAGTAAACAACTTGTTGCAAAACACTAACTAAAAATATTAAATGGCTACATTAGAGAACATTAGGCAAAAGAAGAACATTCTTGCCATCGTGATTGGCGGCGCGTTGCTCGCCTTCATCATCGAGGTGGGTATCGAAGCCTTGGGCCGCCAAATCGGCAACAGCGACATCGCTAAAGTTGGCTCGGAAAAGATTGACATCATGACCTTCCAGCATCGCGTGGAACAGGCCTCACAAGCCGAGCAGAACAACCCTAACCAGACCGACCCCGCTGTGCGCCAGCAGGAGGTGCTCGAGGACATGATCAACGAGATCTTGTTGGACAAGGAGTACGACGCCACAGGCATCGGTGTGAGCAACAACGAGTTGTCCGAGTGGATGATTGGCGACAAGGCATTGCCGCAGATGCAACAATTCGCTCAACAAGTGGGCATGGAATCGCCCAAACAGCTGTACGAACTGATCACTAACCCCGACAAGTTCGGTGCATCGCGTGACCAGGTGAACCAGCTCAAGATGTTGTGGAATCAGCAGCAAGAGCAGCTGGTTGACCAGCTCAAGTTCTTCAAGCTGCAAAATCTGCTTGCCGGCACCATCAAGGCCAACGACCTGGACCGTGCCCAGATGGCGGAGGATGCCGCTATTACCGACTACATCACCTTTGTCAAGAAGGACTACAACTCGGTGCCGAGCGAGAGCTTTGACAAGGCCATCACCGACAAGGAGTTGCGTGCCGAGTACAACAAGCGCAAGCCGTTGTTTGCCATTGACGAGGAGCTGCGCGCCATCCACTACATTGCCGTCAACGTGACGCCGTCCGAGGCCGACATCGCCGCAGCCAACGCTATCGCTGACCGCGCCTATGCCGCGTTGCAACGCGGTCATGGCATTGACAGCGTGCGCGTGATGGGCACCGTGGCTGCCGACTCGATTGTCACCACCCTTGCCGAGGCTAAGGGTGATGTCAAGGACTTCCTCACCGCCGCCGCTGTGGGCGAGGTGAAGCGTCCCGAGGCACAAGGCAATCACCACGTGATGTACAAGCTGATGAGCAAGAACGTGTCGCTCGACTCGGTCAACATCGCGCTCGTGATGGTTCCCGGCAACAAGGCTACTCAGGACTCAGTACTCAACGAGCTCAAGGCCGGCAAGACCGTTGCCGACCTCCAGGCAAGCGTCAAGGGCATCCAGGAGCAACCCGCTCAATGGTTGCGCGTGGCAGCCTTTGCCGACTCGATCAAGAACCGCATCGCGGCAGCCGGCGCTGACTACTTTGTGCTCGCACCGCAGGCTGAGGGCGCGACCATCGCCAAGGTCGTTGAGAAGAAGGCCCCGAAGACCTTCTACACCTACGGCCAGGTCACCTATGACGCCTACGCCAGCCAGGACACTCAGGATGCCGCCCGCGCACGCCTGCAGGACTACCTGAACAAGAACAAGAACGCCAAGGACTTTGAGGAGCATGCCGCCGAGGCAGGCTTGAACGCCACGGCTGCCGAGGTGACGCCGTCAACTCCCCAGCTGGGCATGAACCCCTACACCCGCAGTGGCATCAAGGATTCCCGCAAGGCCATCAAGTGGGCGTTTGAGAACAAGGTCGGTGCCGTGTCGCCCATCTTCAGCGACAACAAGGACGTGCTCGTGGCTGTCGCCATTGACGACGTCTATAGCGGTGACTACCTGCCGTTGAGCCACAAGGGTCTGCATGACTACCTCAACAACCTCGCCATCAACACGCTCAAGGGCGACTCGCTGGTCCAGGCCTACAAGGGCAAGGCAAGCGACCTCAACGGCTATGCCAAGTTGATGGGTGCAAGCGTTGATACTACTCAAGTGGTGTTTGCCCAGGACAACATCGCCAAGATTGGTAACGAGCCGGCACTGGTGGGCATCATCGCCACCGCCAAGCCTGGCACGGTTGTCGGTCCCATCAAGGGTGAGAACGGTGTGTACGTGTTCAAGGTGGACAAGCAAGAGAAGGCCGCCGAGACTCCCTCCAAGGAGGACCTTGACCAGCGCTTTGCTCAAACGCGCGGCAATGTTGCCAACCCCAACATGATTACGCGCATCCTTGCCAAGGGCACTAAGGTGAAGAAGAATATCGAGAAGTTCTTCTGATCATCACACAATCACGATATCAACTAACGGGAGCGCCCGACATGCACTATGCGTGTCGTGTGCTCTTGTTGCTTAACAACTGTAGAGATGAAAATTGCTATTATTAATGGTCCCAACCTCAACCTGGTGGGCCGTCGGGAGCCGTCAATCTACGGCAGCGCCGACCTTGCCGGCTATCTGCAGTCGTTGACTGCCGCCTATAGCGACATCGAGTTCAGCGTCTTCCAGAGCAACAGCGAGGGCGCTATCATCGACGAGTTGCAGCAGCGCGGCTACAGCGCCGACGGCATCATCCTCAACGCCGGCGGCTACACCCACACCTCGGTGGCGATTGCCGACGCGGTGCGCGCCATCCCTGCGCCGGTGGTCGAGGTTCACATCAGCAACATTCAAGCCCGTGAAGCCTACCGGCACACCTCGCTGCTCACCGGCGCGTGTCGCGGCATCATTGCCGGCTTTGGGCTCGACGGCTACAGGCTCGCGGTTGAAGCACTGCTACATCGCGATGACGCTTGACGACTACATCGCGCGGCACACCACAGTCGGCCCCGAGCCGTTGTGGCAATTAGAGCGCGCCACCCACACCCGGTTGCTCTATGACCACATGTGCTCCGGTCATGTGCAGGGACGGTTGCTCAAGATGCTTGTCGCCATGGCACGCCCCCAACGTGTGCTGGAGATTGGCACCTACAGCGGCTACTCGACGCTGTGCCTGGCGGAGGGGTTGACCGGCGATGCCACCATTGACACCATCGAGGTGGAAGACGAGTTGGAGCCGATGCTGCGCCACACGTTTGCCACCGCCGCCGTGGGGCACCGCATCAGGCTGCACATTGGCGACGCGAGGGACATCGTGCCACGCCTTGACGCACCGTTCGACATGGCGTACATTGACGCCAACAAGCGGCACTACACGGCGTACTATGATATGGTCAAGCCGCGAGTGAGAGCAGGCGGGTTTATCATCGCCGACAACACCCTGTGGGACGGCAAGGTCATCGACCCCGATGCCGATGACGCGCAAACACGGGGCATACGCGAGTTCAATGACCGCGTAGTCGCCGACCCCGACGTCGAGGCAGTCATGCTGCCGCTGCGCGACGGACTCACGATAATACGCAAGCTCTGATAGGCACTCGCCACGGTCAAGGTGATGAGCTAACCGCATCTTCACTCTATCTCATTATTTATCACTTTAATTCACAACGATTAATGGAATCAACCAGACTACAAAAGATTGCGCGACTGCTGCAAAAGGAGCTGAGCGAGATATTCCGCGGCGAGACCGCCAAGACCACCGGCACACTCATCACGGTGAGTGCGGTCAGGGTAAGTCCCGACTTGAGCGTGGCCCGCGCCTACTTGAGCATCTTCCCCAGCGAGCAGGCAAGCGAGATTTTGGACAACATCAACCGCAGCGCCGGCTCGATACGCTATGCCCTGGGCACCCGCGTGCGCTACCAGCTGCGTCGCATCCCGGAGTTGTCCTTCTTCATCGACGATTCGCTGGACTACATTGAGCACATCGACTCGCTGTTGGCATCGGACCACACCGGCAAGCCGGCGGACGACGTGACCACCGAATAATTCAGCCCCCCTGCCATGCTCGCCTTTCGCATCGCGCTACGCTACCTGCTCGCCCCCAAGGCCCATGCCGCCACCGGCACCATCACCGCCATCGCCATGGTCGGCGTGTGCTTGACCACGGCGGCATTGCTGGTGGTGCTGAGCGTGTTCAACGGCTTCAGGGGTGTCATCACCGACCGCCTGTCGCTGCTTGACCCGGCGATAGCGATAGTGCCGGCGGCGGGCAAGACGATTGCCGATGGCGACAGTGTGTGCCGCGCGGCGCTAATGGTGCCGGGGGTGGAGATGGCACTGCCGGTGATTGCCGAGCGCGCCCTGGCGGTGCACGGCGGGCTGCAGCAACCCGTGGTGCTCAAGGGCACGCCGCCGGGCTACCGGCTGCTCAACAGCGTGGACAGCCTGATGGTTGACGGCGCGTGGAACGACAGCGATGACGGCTACTGTGTGACCGGCACCGGTCCGGCGCTCACACTGGCGGTGTACTCGGGCAGCGACGAGCGAATCGTGCTATACGCCCCGCAACGCGTCGGCAACATCAACCTGGCGTCGCCCATTGGCGCCTTCCGCAGCGACACGCTCGGTGTGGCGGGTGTGTTCGAGTTGTCTCAAGACGGCTATGACTCCCAACTGATATTTGTCACGCTTGACGTGGCGCGGCGCCTGTTTGACTACGACCGCCAGGCGACCTCGGTCGAGGTAAAGGTGAGCGACGAGGCGCGCACCCGCGACATCATGGCGAGCCTGAGCCGGGCCCTGGGACCGGGCTACATAGTCCGCGACCGCATCATGCAGCAAAGCGAGGCTTACCGCATGATCAACGTGGAGAAATGGATGACCTCGTTGCTGCTGGTGTTGATTATGCTCATCGCCACACTCAACATCATCGGCGCCATGTCGCTGCTCATCGCCGAGAAGCGCGACAACATGATGACGCTGCGCGCCATGGGGGCGACACAGTCGATGGTGCGGCGTGTGTTTGTCGCCGAGAGCGTGATAATTTCAGGCACTGGAGCTGTGTTGGGCATCGTGCTGGGACTGGCACTGAGCCTGTGCCAGCAACACTTCGGGTGGATAAAACTCAGTGGGGACGCCGCGACGATGATTGTCAGCTCCTATCCGGTCGCCGTTGAGGCGATTGACGTGCTGGTGGTGCTGGGCTTCACCGCTGTGATAGCCTCACTCACCGCCGGTGTCACCACCCTGCTGTGCCGCCGGTGACGCCGCCCAGATGTACAAGCGGTCGCTGGGACGCACCTTGCACGGCACCTTGACGCTGAAGTGCTCGCCACGCGTGGCGGTAGGCACCGCAGCCAGGTCAACGCGCAACTCCTCCACCACAAGCGGCACAGCGCCCGTTGTAGGCCCGATGATGAGCACCTCGTCGCCCACCGACACATCGTGCGCCTCGACCTTAAACTCGGCGACACCGATGTTGCTGAAGTAGCGAATCGCCTTGGCGGCATACACCTTGACACGCGTCGCGCTCGAGCCGTACTTTGACGTCCATTCGCCCAGGCGTTGCCCCAGATAATAACCATTCCAGAAACCGCGGTTGAACACACGCGACAAGCGCTCGTCCCACCCGGCAATCAGGCTCGGGTCGTCATACGTGCCGGCGCACACCGCCGTCAACGCGGCGTTGTAGCACTCGCTCACCACCCGCACATACTCCGGACCGCGCGCTCTGCCCTCAATCTTGAACACCGTGACACCGGCATCGACCAGGCGATTGATAAAATGGATTGTCTTGAGGTCCTTGGGCGACATGATATACTTGTCGCGAACCGCCAGCTCATCGCCGGTCTCGCTATCGGTGACGATATAGTGGCGGCGGCAAATCTGGCGACACTCTCCGCGGTTGGCACTCGCGCCCGCCTGATGCAGGCTCAGGTAGCACTTGCCGCTCACTGCCATGCACAGCGCGCCGTGGCAGAACATCTCCAGGCGAACGAGCGAGCCGTGAGGTCCGCAAATGCCCTCTTGCCGGATGGCACGCGCTATCGCAGCCACCTGCTCGAGGTTGAGCTCGCGCGCCAGCACCATCACGTCGGCCCACTGCGCATAGAACCTCACCGCCTCGATGTTGCTCACATTGACCTGAGTGCTGATGTGCACCTCCACGCCGATGCTGCGGGCATACAGGATTGTAGCCATGTCGCAGGCGATGACTGCCGTGACGCGCGCCTCGCGGGCGGCATCCAGGATGCGGTGCATGTACTCGATGTCCTCATTGTAGACAATCGTGTTGACCGTCAGGTAGCTCTTCATGCCGTTGTCGTGGCACCATGCGGCAATGCGATGCAGGTCGTCAAGCGAGAAGTTGACGCTCGACTGCGAGCGCATGTTCAGTCCCTCGATACCGAAGTATATCGCGTCAGCGCCACCCTGGTGCGCGGCAATCAACGATTCCCACGACCCCACGGGCGCCATCAGTTCCAGGTGCTTTCGTTCCATATGGTTGTTGTGTGAGTTCAGGTGAACTTGCCGGTGATCAGTCCCTTGATGGCATTGAGCTTGTTCAACGCCTCGAGCGGGGTGAGCGAATTCACGTCAAGGTTGACAATCTCATCGCGCACCTGGCTCAGCACCGGGTCGTCGAGTTGGAACAACGACAGCTGGTATCCGCTGCGACCCGTCGCAACGTCGCTCAGGTTGCGCGAAATTTCACTGCTGCCATTCTCACGCGCCTGCTGCTCGAGTTGGTGCAACACCTGGTCGGCGCGCTTGACAATGCTGGGAGGCATGCCCGCGAGCTTGGCGACATGGATGCCGAAGCTGTGCTCGCTGCCACCACGAGCCAGAGTGCGCACAAACACCACCTTGCCGTCAATCTCCTTGACCTGCACGTTGTAGTTGACGATGCGCGCAAAGCTGCGCTCCATCTCATTGAGCTCATGATAGTGGGTGGCGAACAGCGTCTTGGCTCGCGCCGCGTTCTCGTGGATATACTCCACAATCGACCATGCGATGGAGATGCCGTCGTAGGTGCTTGTGCCGCGTCCCAACTCGTCGAACAGCACGAGCGAGCGGTCGCTCAGGTTGTTCAGGATGGACGCCGCCTCGGTCATCTCGACCATGAAGGTGCTCTCACCGCGCGAAATGTTGTCGCTGGCTCCCACGCGCGTGAAGATTTTGTCCACAATGCCTATATGCGCCTCGGTGGCGGGCACAAAGCAGCCCACTTGGGCCATGAGCACGATGAGTGCCGTCTGGCGCAGCAGAGCCGATTTACCAGCCATGTTGGGACCGGTGATGATGATAATCTGCTGCTCGTCGTGGCCCAGCCTGACGCTGTTGGGCACATACTGCTCGCCCGGCGGCAGCTGATGCTCAATGACCGGGTGGCGGCCGTCCACAATGTTGAGGTCCAGCCCGTCGTTGAGGCTGGGGCGATAATACTTATACTGCTTGGACACCGCGGTGAAAGACGCCAGGCAGTCCAGTTGAGCCAGCACATTGCAGCTTTGCTGAATCGTCGAGATATATTCGGCTATCGCCTTGACCAGCTCGCCGAACAGTTGCGCCTCAAGAATCGCGATGCGCTCCTGCGCGCCCAGCACCCGCTCCTCTAGCGACTTGAGCTCAGGCGTGATATAGCGCTCGGCGTTGACGAGCGTCTGCTTGCGCGTCCATGCCGCCGGCACCTTGTCGCGATGGGTGTTGCGCACCTCGATGTAGTAGCCGAACACATTATTATAACCTATCTTGAGGCTGGGTATGCCGGTCTCGTTGCTCAGCTCCTGCTGCAGGCGCGCGAGCACATCCTGGGTGGAGTAAGCTATCTCGCGCTGCTCGTCAAGCTGCTCGCTGACGCCCTGGCGGATTACCCGCCCGCGGCTGAGCTGCAGGGGCGCGTCGGGCTCGACTTCGCGCTCGATGCGGTCGCGCAGGTCGGGGCAGAAATTAATGTGCAAGCCCATCGCGCGCACCACCTCGCTGTCGGCGTTGTCACACAGTGCCTTGATGGGCTCCATGGCGGCAAGCGCCGCCTTGAGTTGCACCACCTCGCGCGGCGAGATGCGGTTGTTAGGCACCTTGGACATGATGCGCTCCACATCGCCCACCATGCCCAGCTGCTCGCGCACCTGCTCGTGGTCCTCGGGGTGACGCATGAAGTACTCCACCACGTCAAGCCGGTGGTTGATGGTGGCGATGTCCTTGAGCGGGAACTGCAGCCACCGCCTCATCTGGCGGGCGCCCATCGGCGAAATCGTGCGGTCGAGCACGCCCAGCAGCGACTGCCCGTCGGGTGCCATGGGCTCAATCACCTCAAGATTGCGCAGCGTGAACCGGTCAAGCCTCACGTAGCGCTCCTCCTCAATGCGCGACAGCATGGTGATGTGACCCACCTGGGTGTGCTGGGTGATGTCCAGATAGTGCAGTATGGCACCGGCAGCGACCACGGCGGCAGTCATGTCCTCCACGCCGAAGCCCTTGAGCGAGCGGGTGCCGAAGTGGCGCGTAAGCCGCTCATTAGCCGCGTCGGCGGCGAATGCCCAGTCTTCCAATTCCTGCAGGTGGTAGTTGCTGCCAAAGCCGTCAATGAACTGACGGCGGGTCGAACGCTCCACAAGCACCTCCTTGGGCGCGAAGTTTTGCAGTAACTTGTCGATATAATCCTTGTTGCCCTGCGCCACGAGGTACTCGCCGGTGCTGATGTCCAGCAGCGACAGCCCGATGGCGTGCTTCTCGAAGTGGACCGCCGCAAGGAAGTTGTTCTGCTTGCGGTCCAGCATGTCGGTGCCGGTGACTACGCCCGGTGTAACCAGCTCGGTGATGCCGCGCTTGACCAACTTCTTGGTGAGTTTGGGGTCCTCCAGCTGGTCGCATATTGCCACCCGCTTGCCGGCGCGCACCAGGCGCGGCAAGTAGGTATCGAGCGCATGATGCGGAAAGCCCGCCATCTCGGTGGCGGCGGCACCGCCGTTGCTGCGCCGCGTCAGGGTGATGCCCAGGATCTCGGAGGCAATCACCGCGTCTTGCATGTAGGTCTCATAAAAGTCACCCACCCTGAACAGCAATATTGCGTCAGGGTGTTTGGACTTAATCTCGTTGAACTGCCGCATCATCGGCGTTTCGTTTGCCATACCTTATGTGTCTTTGGAGTTTGGCGCCGGTCTACTTTATAATCATTAATTTGCCTATCGCCTGCTTGTTGTTGTTGCCGCCATTGTCGCTGTGCGACGCGATGACAAAATACACGCCGGTGCTCACACGATTGCCGTCGTTGCCACACGCGTCCCACGTGACTGTGCCGCCACTGCTCTTGAGCTGCTTGATGACCAGGCCCGAGCTGTCGGCAATCTTCACTATCGAGTTGTCTGCCAGACCGGTGATGGTCACAAGGCCATTGTAGTCGGGGCGCACCGGATTGGGGTAGATAAACAGCTCGTCCATCTGCACCTCGCCGCCGCCACCGGCGTCACTGATAAACTCGGCAAGCCCCTTGTCGGTCATCACATACACCGAGTTGCTGCTGGTGTTGCAACACACGTCGTAGATGACGTCGCCCGGGATGTAACTGTTGGAAGTGTTGAACTGGCTGATCACTTGAGAACCGTCAGCACTCACCAGGAACAGGCCGTTGCCACCGGTGCCAATCCACTTGCGGTTGCTGCCGTCAACGGCAATGCAGTACACGTCCATGCCGTCGAGCAGATAGTCCGCCGTGCCGGTGCCGTCATTGCGCGGCACCTTGATGTGATTGATGCGGAAGTCTCGATTGTAGGCCTGGGCGGGATTGAAGCTGACGACGCCCGATGACGAGCCCATCCACACCAGTCCGTCGCGGTCGGCGGTGAGGCAGTACACATAGTTCCACTGGAATGCTTGATTGTCCTGGTCAAGCAATTCGGTATAGCGGGCTGAGTTGCGCGGCGCATGGGTCGACGCGTCGGGCGCCCAGATGGTGATTGCCTCCTGGAAGTCGCCGGGTGAGAATACCATGTTGCCACCCTGTCCCAGCACTAGCGCGCCGCGCTTGATTGAGCGACCGCCAATGTTGGCTATCGTGGGCGTGACCCAATCGGTGGCGCTGACTGTCGCCGCCAGCACCTTGTCGCGCGGCAGCACCATCACCGGTGCGGTCGAGGCGGTGTTGCCGTAGGGGTCAATCGCCCACAGGCTGCCCTCGCGGTCAAACGCCAACTCACGCATGTACTTCACCGGGCTATTGTCGCTATTAAACACCGCTGTCACCTTGCCGTCGGTCACACGGCAGATGCCGCCGACACGGGTTGAGAAGAAGTAAGTGTTCGGGGCATTGGGGCAGAAGACCAGCCTGTGGTTGCCGCTGCCGTTAGCGGGCACGCCTTCGGGCGTAACGTCCTGCCAGCGGCTGCCGTCGTAGGTGTACACCTCGGTGAGGGCACCGCGGTCGGCAAGGGGCAACACGGCATTGTCGGTGGTGGCCGAGAGGTACAACTTGCCCTGACTCTCATTGTAGGCGAGATAGTAGGGCGTAGTCTCGATGTTGTAGCTGTTAGGCTTGATGAAGCCCTCGGCATCGGCTGCGCGGTGCAGACCGTCGACGGTCAATGCCCACACAGTGCCGTCACCCGCCGGCGCACAGCTGTACATGCCCTGCGAGGCGCTCACACGGGTCGCTGCCAGCGTGGTGGCGTCGATGGTATAGTAGTACTCGGCATACTTGATGCTCGCTATAAAGCCATCGTGAGCCGGCTGGAGTAGCGACGGTGACGCGTCCAGCACCTTGCTCACGCTCGGTGTCTCGCCCAGCGTCACACAACTCAGCACGTCGTTATTGATGAACACGCGGTTGCCGTCGATGGGCAACAGCTTGCCCGACGCCAGGTCAATGCTGCTCAGACTGCTCAGAGTCTCAAAGTAGCGGTTTGCCGCGCCGTAGTACAGCTTGTCGCCGATGCTCAGCACCAGGCGCTCCCCCACTATCGCCGCACTCGCCACCGACACGCCCAGGTTGCGGCTGCTCGCCACCTGGAACTTGTCGTCGTCAAAGCGGATGTAGCCAAAGGCGGTCGCCATCACAATGGCTCCGTCGGCAAAAGTCACATCGTTGATTGTCTTCTCGCTGGTCATCGACGCGTTTTTCAACTCGGGCATGTTCACCACCCGGTTGTCGTCAAACAGCACATCGATGTTGTAGTTGTCGTAGCACACGACCAGATAGTCGCGGTCGTGGTTATAATAGATATCGGTGACATAGACATCCGACAAGTAGTTGCGGTGATTGATGGCCTCGTTCTCGGCAGTGGACTTGTCGTAGCGGAACAGGTTGTTGTTGGCAAGGTAATACACCTGGTCCTTGGTATCAATTACCGATTGAATGCCCGAACCCGAGAAACGCGCGTGATACAGCCAGTCGCCCGTGGTCTGAGCCATGACCGCCACCGTGACCGCCGTCGCGGCAAGTAGTATTGACAATAGTCGTTGTTTCATAGTCTGATATCTGAGTCGACACTTATAAATAGTGTTGAGGCCGCACGGGCCTCAACTTTTTTACTTAATAATCTTAACGCGTCCCACCTTGACCGGCTCGGTCTCGCTGTCGGGCGCGGCAAACACGGTGTACACACCGGTGGGCAGGCGCACGCCGTCAGCGTCGCAGCCGTCCCAGATGGCGCGACCGCCCTGGGCGGTGACCTCACCCACCACCTCGCCGGCAGCGTTCTTGATTGTCACCAACGAGTTGCTCATCAAGTTCTTGATCTCGATCCAGCCCGTGTAGTCGGGGCGAACCGGGTCGGGGAAGACGTAGGTGTTGTCGTAGTTCTCACTCGCGGGCGCCATGTCAATAAAGCACTCGGCGATGCCCTGCGAGGTGAGGATGAACATCGAGTTGCGACCCGGATGATACTTGATGTCGTAGATGGCGTTGGAGGGCAACGGACTGTTGGACGCGCTGAACTGCTTGATAACAGTCTTGTTGTCGGCGCTGAGCACTGTCACGCCCTCGGTGTTGGTGCCAATCCACTTGCGGTTGGCGGCATCGGACGCGACACAGTTCACCTGGATGCCGTCGAGCAGGGTGCCGGTCACATTGCCGTTGGCGTCGGTCAACTTGACGCGGTTGACGTGGAAATCGGTGCCGAACGCCTCGGTCGGGTCAAAGTATACAGCACCCTGGTTGCAACCCAGCCACACCAGGCCCTCGTTGTCGTGACTCAGGCTATAGCAATAGGTCCAGGTGAAGGCAACATTGTCCTGGTCGACAAACGATGCCGACGTGCGGCTATCCTTGGTTGACAAGTCATCGTTACTGCTCCAAATCACCACCTTGTCGCCAAAGTCGCCGCCGCACGCCACCTTGATGTCGTCCTTGCCGATGGTGAAGATGTTGCGCTTGAAGGATACCGAACCTAGCTTGGGGCTACTGATGCCCACGATATCAGCATTGGCAATTGTTTCCTTGGCGAGATTGTCGGCGGTGATGTAGTAGAACGTGGGATAATCCTTGTCCTTGAACGATG
>CAMHDX010000002.1 GCA_946183895.1 uncultured Porphyromonadaceae bacterium
TGCGGAGAGAGCTGTTATATGCCATACTGAACACAGGTTTTTACTGGTGTCCCAAAAATACACGGCGATAACCCGCTTTTTATGTCCCGGGTATCGCTGTTGAGGGCGAAATGAGGTGAGAATAGGTGCGAGAGTTTGGTGGATTGGTGGAAAAGTTGTAAATTCGCAGCTTGAACATGGTGTAGAATTTAAATAAGTAACTAAAATATCAAATTTACAACCAATTATCAACTTGAAAATGAAACTGAGACAATTGTTGGCGATGGCACTCATGGGAGTGGCATCGGTGGCGGTGGCGCAGATGTTGGGACCCATCCAGCAGGACCCCGCCGTGCGCACCGGCAAGCTGGAGAACGGCTTGACCTACTACGTGATGCACAACGACTATCCGGAGCATCGTGTGAACTTCTACATCGCTCAGCGCGTCGGTTCGCTGCAGGAGGAGGAGAGCCAGCGCGGCTTGGCGCACTTCCTGGAGCACATGGCGTTCAACGGCAGCGAGAACTTCCCCGGCAACGGCGTGATTGACTACACCCGCAACCTGGGTGTGGAGTTCGGTCGCGACTTGAACGCGTACACCAGCGTCGACCAGACGGTGTACAACATCAACGACGTGCCCAGCACACGCGAGAGCGCGCTCGACTCGTGCCTGCTCATCCTCAAGGACTGGAGCAACGGCCTGCTGCTCGAGGGCGAGGAGATTGACAAGGAGCGCGGCGTGATCCACGAGGAGTGGCGCCTGCGGTTGACCGCGAGCCAGCGCATCATGGAGCGCCAGCTCGAGAAGCTGTATCCCGGCTCGAAGTATGGCAAGCGCATGCCCATCGGTCTGATGAGCGTGGTTGACAACTTCAAGCATCAGGAGCTGCGCGACTACTATCACAAGTGGTATCGTCCCGACAACCAGGCGATTATCGTGGTCGGTGACATCGACGTTGACCGCACCGAGGCTAAGATTAAGGAATTGTTCTCGCCCATCAAGTTGGCTGCCAATGCCGCCCAGGTGGTCGACGAGCCCGTGCCCGACAACGCCGAGCCCATCATTGTGGTCGACAAGGACAAGGAGCAACCCTACAGCATCGTGCAGCTGATGTTCAAGCACGAGCCACTGCCCACCGAGCTCAAGGGCGACATGATGTACATGGTGATTCGGTACGCCAACAGCATTATTGAGAGTATGCTCGACGCGCGCCTGCGCGAGAAGGCACAGGAGGCGGACTGCCCCTACCTGCAGGCTGGCGTGAACGACGGCAACTACATCTACAGCAAGACGATGGAGGCCTTCACCGTGTTTGCCCTGCCCAAGCCTGGCAAGACCGAGGAGGCGCTGCAGGCTGCGCTGGTCGAGGCGGTGCGTGCCGCTAAGCACGGCTTCACCGAGACTGAGTATATCCGTGCCCGCGAGGAGTACCTGAGCACGCTGGAGGAGCGCTACAACAACCGCGACAAGATCAACAACGAGGTCTTTGGCCGCGCAATGGCGAGCAACTACCTCGAGCAGGAGCCGTTGACCAGCATCGAGTATAACTACAAGATGCTGAGCCAGATTGCCCCGAGCATCCCCGTTGACATCTGCAACCAGCTGGTCGCCGGCTATGTGAGCATGAACGACAGCAACCTGGTGGTGCTGAACTTCAACCAGGAGCTTGACGGCGCGGTCTATCCCACCGAGGCGGGCCTCAAGGCGGCGATTGACGCTGCCCGGACCATCGACATCGAGCCCTACGTCGACAACGTGAAGAACGAGCCGCTCATGAGCACTCTGCCCAAGCCCGGCAAGATCGTCAAGGAGGTCAAGAGCGACAAGTTCGACTACACCGAGCTCACGCTGGACAACGGCGTGAAGGTGATCCTCAAGCCCACCACGTTCAAGAGCGACGAAATCAAGATGCTCGCCGAGAGCAAGGGCGGTTCGTCGCTGTACGGCGAGGCTGACTGGGTGAACGTGCAGATGGCTGATGCCGCTGTTGCTTACGGCGGCCTGGGCAACTTTGACCACACCGAGCTCGAGAAGGCGCTTGCCGGCAAGAAGGCGAGCGTGGGCTTTGAGCTGACCACCAGCTACGAGCGCCTGAACGGCGAGAGCACCATCAAGGACCTCGAGACTATGTTCCAGCTCACCCATCTGACGATGACCGACGTGCGCAAGGACGAGAAGGCCTTCGGCAACCTGATGGGCCAGTTAGAGACTATCCTCAAGAACAAGCACTTGCAGCCCGAGGGCGTGTTCAGCGATTCGCTGGCGCTGACGCTGAACAACCACTCATGGCGCGAGCGTCCGTTTGACGCGAAGTACATCCCCGAGGTGAACCTGGACCGCGCCCTGGCGATTGCCAAGGAGCGCATGGCGAACGCCGCCGACTATACGTTCTACTTCATCGGCTCGTTCGACAACGACAGCATCCGCAAGTACATCTGCCAGTACATCGCCACCCTGCCCGCAAGCAAGGCGCGTGAGAACTATGTGAACGTACTCGACCGCCCGCTGGGCAAGACGGTGAATCAGTTCACCAACAAGAGCGAAACGCCCAAGGCTATCGCACGCATGTACTGGTACAACCTGGACCTGCCCTACTCGCAGGAGAGCCGCGTGCTCACCGATGCTGCCGGCCAGGTGCTGGACAAGCTGTGCCTGCAGAAGATTCGTGAGGATGCCGGCGCTGCCTACACTACATCGTGCCGTGGCTACACGCAGCGCACCGGCGACCGTGTGTTCACCACCCTGATGGGCCACTGCCCCATGAACCCGGACAAGCAGGATCTCGCCATCTCGCTGCTGCGCGAGCAGGTCAACGAGATCGCCAAGGGCGTTGACCCCGGTACGCTCAACGGCATCAAGGAGTTGATGATCAAGGACTACACGACCAACGTCAAGGAGAACGAGTACTGGCTCAACGTGCTGAGCACCTGGGTGGACCGCGGCTTAGACCTCGACAGCGACTATGTCAACACGGTCAACAGCCTGACGCCCGCCAAGGTGTCGTCGTTCGTCAAGGACAAGATCCTGAAGACCGGCAACGTCATCGAGGTGATCATGCTGCCCGCCGAGTAAACGTGAAATAGCGTAAAATAAAGGCGTAAAGCGTAAAAGGCTAAAAGCAGATTCGCCCCTGCCGGCACGAAGTGCCACGGCAGGGGCGAATTGTTTTACGGCTTTCAAGCCTATGTGTTACGCGAGTTCACGCGGGTAAATCGTGCTTTACTCTGTAATTCTCTGTTATTCACAGCACCACGTTGACAATCTTGCCGTGGACCACGATGACCTTGCGCGGCTCGCGGCCCTCGAGGCGGCTCACGGCGCCGGGCGAGGCAAGCACGGCGGCGCGCACATCGTCGTCGCTCATGTCGGCGGGCAACTCGATGGTGAAACGCTTCTTGCCGTTGAACTGCACGGCGTACGTGAGGTTATCCTCCTTGAGGTACTGCTCGTCGTAGGCAGGCCACGGCGCGTCGCACACGGTGGTGTCGTGACCCAATGCGTGCCACAACTCCTCGGCAATGTGGGGAGCGAACGGCGCCAGGGCGATGACCATAGGCTCGAGCACCGCGCGCTTGTTGCACCTGAGCGGCACCAACGCATTCAACGTCTCCATGAATGCCGCCACGCTCGTATTATAACTGAAGGCATCCATGTCGGCCGTCACTTTCTTAATCAGGCTGTGAAGCACCTTTTGCTCAGCAGCTGTCGGGGCCTCATCGCTCACGACAAAATTATTCTCCTTGTCGTGGCACAATGCCCACAAACGCTGGATAAAGCGGTTACAGCCCTGGATGCCCGTGTCGTCCCACGGCTTGCTCGCCTCGATGGGACCCAGGAACATCTCAAACAACCGCAGCGAGTCAGCGCCCCACTTCTCTATCACGTTGTCGGGATTGACCACGTTGAAATAGGACTTCGACATCTTCTCCACCGCCGTGCCGCAGATGTACTTGCCATCCTCGAGCACAAACTCAGCCGTGGCATACTCCGGACGCCACTGCTTGAACGCCTCGGTGTCGAGCGTCACGCCGTCCACGATGTTGACATCAACGTGGATGGGCGTCACCTGGTAGTCCTTGCGCAAGCCGTAGCTGACAAAGGTGTTGGTACCCTCGATGCGGTACACAAAGCGGCTGCTACCCTGTATCATGCCCTGATTGACCAAGCGGGCAAACGGCTCGGGCTTGCACACATAGCCGTAGTCATACAGGAACTTGTTCCAGAACCGGCTGTAAATCAAGTGGCCCGTGGCATGCTCGCTACCGCCCACGTACAGGTCAACCTGTTGCCAGTAGTCGTTAGCCTCGTGCGAGACCAGCGCCTTGTCGTTGTGCGGGTCCATGTAGCGCAGGTAGTAGGCGCTGCTGCCGGCAAAGCCCGGCATGGTGCACAACTCGAGCGGTCTGCCGTTATCGGCGACCCAGTTGCGCGCGCGACCCAGCGGCGGCTCGCCCTGCTCGGTGGGCAGGAACTTGTCCACCTCGGGCACCTCCAGCGGCAAGCGGTCCTCGCCGAGCGGCTGCGGCATGCCATCCTCGTCGTAGTAGATGGGGAATGGCTCGCCCCAGTAGCGCTGGCGGCTAAAGATGGCGTCGCGCAGGCGATAATTCACCTTGACGCGGCCAATGCCCGACGCGGCGATGTACTCCTTGGTGCGCGCGATCGCCTCCTTCACGGTCAACCCGTTGAGCTGCAGGCGCTCGTTGCTGCTATTGGTCATGATGCCCTCCTTGGCGTCAAAGCTCTCGTTGCTCACGTCGGCGCCCTCGATGAGCGGAATGATGGGCAGGTCAAAGTGACGGGCAAAGGCATAGTCGCGACTGTCGTGAGCCGGCACCGCCATGATGGCTCCGGTACCGTAGCCCGCGAGCACATAGTCGCTCACGTAGATGGGAATCTCGCTACCCGTCACCGGATTGACCGCCATGCTGCCGGTGAACACACCGCTCACGCGCTTGTCAATCATTCGCTCGCGCTCGGTCTTGTGGCGCACCTCGTCAAGGTAAGCCTCGACCGCGGCACGCTGCTCGGCGGTCGTCACCGCCTCGACGTACTCGCTCTCGGGCGCCAGCACCATGAAGGTGACACCGAAGATAGTGTCGGCGCGGGTGGTGAAAATCAGCAAGTCCAGGTCGTCGCGACCGGCGACGGGGAAGTGCATCTCGGCACCCTCGCTGCGGCCTATCCAGTTGCGCTGCGTCTCCTTGAGCGCGTCGCTCCACTGCAGCGTCTCGAGGTCGTCGAGCAAGCGGCCGGCGTAAGCACTCACGCGCAAGCACCACTGGCTCATCATCTTTTGCTCCACCGGATAGCCACCGCGAATCGACACGCCCTCGCTCACCTCATCGTTGGCAAGCACCGTGCCGAGGCCGGCACACCAGTTCACCATCGTGTTGCCGCGATAGGCAATGCGGTAGTCCATCAGGATGGTCTCGCGCTCCTTCTTGCTCATGGCACGCCACTGCTCGGCGGTGAACTCGTGCTCCTCGCCGCTGTAGGCATGGACGCCCGCTGTGCCGCGTTGCTCAAAGTGCGCCACCAACGCGTCGATGGGGCGCGCGGCGTTGACATCAAGGTCGTAGTAGCTGCCAAACATCTTGAGGAACGCCCACTGCGTCCACTTGTAGTACGCCGGGTCACAGGTGCGCACTTCGCGGTCCCAGTCGAAGCTGAAGCCAATCTTGTCCAACTGCTCGCGGTAGCGCGCGATGTTTTGGCGCGTAGTCACCTCGGGGTGCTGGCCCGTCTGGATAGCATACTGCTCGGCGGGCAGGCCATAGGCGTCGTAGCCCATGGGGTGCAGCACGTTGAAGCCGCACTGGCGCTTGTAGCGCGCATAGATGTCGCTGGCGATGTAGCCCAGCGGATGACCCACGTGCAGGCCCGCGCCCGATGGGTAAGGAAACATGTCGAGAACGTAGTATTTGGGACGCGACGGGTCAACGTCGACGTGATACACCTTGTTGTCGCGCCAGTACTGCTGCCAGCGCTGCTCAATCTGCTTGTGATTATATTCCATAAAATGAGAATTGTGAATTTTGCCGCAAAGTTAGTGAATTATCCCAAAATATTTGGAAAATGTAACGTTTTTGCAGTAAATTTGCATTCTTAATCAATCAATAACAAAGCTCAATTTATTAACCATATTAAAAAACATTCTTTATGAGTAATCATGAACACCATCATCACGATGAGCCGCAACTCGACCGTTACCACCAGGTGATTGCCGAGAGCGCAGTCGTGAACGACGATGCCGCCGTCAAGGCCGCCGTCGAGCGCATCATTGCCGAGCATGCCGCCGAGAACAACACCCCCGAGGTGCAGCAATTCCTGCTCAACTGCGTTGACCTGACCACGCTCGCCACCGAGGATAGCGAGAGCAGCGTAGCCGCCTTTGTCCAGAAGGTCAACGACTACGACGAGAAATACCCCATGTACAAGAACGTTGCCGCCGTGTGCGTGTACAGCAACTTCGCCGCCATTGCCCGCGCCACCCTCGAGGTGACCGGTGTGGACATCGCCGTGTGTAGCGCCACCTTCCCCTCCAGCCAGGCACACCTCGAGACCAAGGTCATCGAGACCCAGCTGGCGGTTGCCGACGGTGCCGACGAGGTTGACGTGGTGCTCAACGTGGGCTACTTCAAGGACGAGGCGTACGAGGAGCTGTGCGACGAAATCAGCGAGCTGAAGGAGGCTGTGGGCGACCGTCCGCTCAAGGTCATCATCGAGAGTGGCTTGCTCAAGACCGCCGAGGCCATCAAGCGCGCGTCAATCCTGTCGATGTATAGCGGTGCCGACTTCATCAAGACTTCGACCGGCAAGATCTATCCCGGAGCCGACCTCGAGGCAGCCTACGTGATGTGCTCATGCATCAAGGAGTACTACGAGAAGACCGGCAACGTGGTGGGCTTCAAGGCGTCGGGCGGCATCCGCACCACCGAGGAGGCGGTCAAGTACTACACCATCGTCAAGGAAGTGCTGGGCGAGGAGTGGCTCACCAACAAGCGCTTCCGCATCGGTGCCAGCAGCCTTGCCAACGCGTTGTTCCAGTCGTTCACCGGCAGCGACGTCAAGCCCTACTAACCGGTCTGGACAATCTAGAATCCTACGGGCGGTCATGGACCGCCGCACAACCCCGCTTGTAGCCGCAGGGCGGCTACAAGCGGGGTAATAAAATCGCTCGGCCTCGCGCCGAGCAGTTATACTATCAAGAGAGAACAACGCAATGCGCAAAGTCCTGCTACTGACACTGGTCGTGATTGCCACCATGGTGGCACTGAGCCTGCTGCCCGATGGGTTGACCATCGGGCGCTATGAGGTGTTGCCGGCTCATGCGCTCGACGACCTGCTGCCCGCGGGAGCGGGCGAGGCGGGTCAGGAGGCTGACAGCATCATCGGGCTCGCCGAGGAGCACGTGGACACGTGCCCCGAGGGCAAGACCTGCATTGTGGACTTTGCCGCCGACCGCCGCGGCATGACGCCGCTCTACGTCGCGCTCGCGCGGCGCCCCGCGCTGGGCCGACCGGTGCGCATCGCCGTGCTGGGCGACAGTTACATTCAGGGCGACATTCTCACCGAGCCGCTGCGCGCGTTGCTGCAGCAAGCCTATGGCGGTTGCGGCGTGGGCCTGGTGCCGATGAGCAATAGCAAGTCCAACCAATTTCGCCGCAGCGTCAAGCACGAGTTCGGGCAGTGGCAGGAGTTTCTCGCCAACCAGCGCAGCGGCTACGACGCCGCGCGTTACGGCACCATCACCGCGAGCTACTTCACCGCCGAGGGCCACACGTGGACCTCATTGACCGGCGTCACCCACTCGGCACACCTCGACAGTTGCTACAGCAGCACACTCATCTACTACGCCCCCGATGGCGGAGCGTCGGCAAGCGCGACCGCGACCATCAACGGCAGCGCCACGTTGCGTCACAGCCTGGGCGGAAGCGCGGGCTATGGCGCGGTGAGCGTTGACGGGCACATGGGCTCGGTGCGCTGGGACATTGACAACCACGGTCTCACCTTCATCGGCGCCTCGATGGACGCCGCGCCCGGTGGCGTGGTGCTCGACAACTTCGCCATGGAGAGCCTCACCGGCTATCACCTGGGCAACATTCCGCAGGACCACCTGCGCAGCTTTGACAACGTGCGGCACTACGACCTGGTGGTGCTCATGTTCGGGCAGAACATCGCCAACATCAAGGCGTCGAGCGCCTCGGCCTACAACAGCTATGTCAAGCACATGACCGGCGTAATCGACGCCCTCAAGCAGGGTATGCCCGGCACCGGTTTTCTCATCGTGAGCATCGGTGACCGCAACGTCAAGCGAGGCGGCGCATGGGTCACGCCCGATGGCATCAAGCTCATGATTGCGGCGCAACAGCGCGTCGCCATGGAGTGCGGCACGGCGTTCTTCAACCTGTATGATGCGATGGGCGGCGAGGGCAGCGTGGCGCGCCTGGTGGAGCAAGGCATGGCAAACAAAGACTACACCCACATCAATCATCGCGGCGGCGCGCAGCTGGCGCCGTTGCTTGCCGATGCCATCGAGTGGGGCTACGACTGCTACGAGCGCCGTCATGGCGGGAAAGGAGGCACGCGATGACCGAGCTGCTGAGCAACCTGTGGGCACTGCTGCGCTTCAGCCCCGACGCGCCGCTGATGATTAGCAGCGGCCTGTTCCCCTGGATATTCCTGGTCATGGTCGCCGGCGCGGCGCTGGCAAGCCGTCACGGCGTGGCGCGCGTGGCGTGGCTGCTGCTGTGCAGCTACTATTGCTACTACAAGACCACCGGCGGCGCGATGGTGTGGCTGCTGGTTGTCACCGTGAGCGACTGGTGGATAGCGCGTGCCATAGCCCGCAGCGCGAGCGACGGCGTGCGCCGCGCGCTGGTCACGCTCAGCGTGGCGCTCGACCTGAGCCTGCTGGGCTTCTTCAAGTATGTCGGGTTCTTCGCCTCGATTGTCGGCTCCTCGTTTGTGGGGTTTGACATAATGATGCCGGTAGGTATCTCGTTCTACATCTTCCAGTCGATAGGTTACACGGTCGACGTGTATCGCGGCAAGGTCGAGCCCACCGATTCGCTGGTGGAGTACGCGTTCTTCCTCGCCTTCTTTCCGCAGTTAGTGATGGGACCCATCGTGCGCGCCGGCGACATGTTGCCGCAGCTGCGGCAGCCGGCACGGCTCACGCGCACTATGCTGGGCGTGGGCGTGTGGCTGGTGATGTGCGGTCTGTTCAAGAAGGCGGTGCTTGCCGACTTTATCGGCGCCAACTTTGTCAACCGCATCTTTGAGGACCCGCTGCACTCGCCGGGCATCGTCAACCTGCTGGGCGTGTACGGCTACGCCTTCAAGCTGTACCTCGACTTCTCGGGCTACAGCGAGATGGCCATCGGCTTGTCGATGCTGCTGGGGCTGAAGATTGCGCCCAACTTCAACAGCCCGTACCAGAGCGCGTCGATCACCGAGTTCTGGCGTCGCTGGCACATCTCGCTGTCGACGTGGCTGCGCGACTTCCTGTACATCAGTCTGGGCGGCAACCGCAAGGGCGCGTTGCGCCAGAACCTCAACCTGTTCATCACCATGACCCTGGGCGGACTGTGGCACGGCGCGTCGTGGAACTTTGTGATCTGGGGCGCGCTGCACGGCGCGGCGCTGACGGTGCACAAGTGGTGGATGCGGCTCACCGGACAGGACCCGCGGCACCCGGCGCGGCACCCGTGGTATCTGCACGTGCTCGCCGTGGCGCTGACATTCCACTTTGTGTGTCTCACCTGGATATTCTTCAACACCGGCACTGTCGCCGGATTTACCGACGAGGGCGGCATCTACCATGCCGGCGCCCTCGACATGATCAACCAAATCGTATTCCACTTCGCGCCGACCGAGCACTTTGGGGCTTACATGAGCCAGTTCGGCGCCATCTACCGGCAGCCGTTGGCATTCCTGGCGCTGGCGGTGGTGCTGCACTACGTGGCGCAGGGCGTTGAGGAGCGCTGCCGCGCCACGTTTGCCGCGATGCCCGTGTGGACCTACGCCGTCGCGCTCGCCGTGGTGGTGGCGCTCATCACCCAGCTTGACGTCGCGTTGCCGTTTGACTATATCACATTCTGAACTCTTATGATGGACTTTATCGCAACCCACAACCTCACCGGAGCCGTAATCGGCGTAATCACCTTCTTTATTATCGGCGTATTTCACCCGCTTGTCATCAAGGGCGAATACTACTTTGGCGTCAAGTGCTGGTGGGCGTTCGCGCTCGCCGGAGTGCTGACAGGCTGGGCGGCAATCTCGGTGAGTGACGTGATGTGGCAAGCCGTGCTGGGCGTGACCTCGTGCTCGTGTTTCTGGAGTATCCACGAGGTGTTTCAGCAGCGCGAACGGGTGCGCAAAGGCTGGTTCCCCAAGCGCGGAAAACGCTAATTTAGCGATTACTCAGAATACTCAGATTACTCAGATTACTCCGATAATCGAATAAGACACAATGGAGACAACTGACAACAAACGGCCGCTATCGGGCATTAGCTCCGGCAGCAACTTGCGAGCCACCGCCGGCGAGCGCAAGTACGACTTTGACCGCGTGGTGCGCATCATCATCACGCTGGTGAGCATTGCCACGGCAATCTATGTGATCAACTACCTGTCGCCGGTGCTGCTGCCGTTCCTGGTGGGCTGCATCCTGGCGTACGTCATCAACCCGCTGGTGGGCATGGTGCAACGGGTGCCGCTGCTGCGCAACCGCGGTCTCGCAGTGGTGGTGACTATGTTGCTGGTGGCAGGCGTCATCACCCTGGCATTCTGGCTACTCATCCCGTACCTCGTCACCGAGTTCACCGAGATGGGCAAGATGCTCGCCGCCTACGCCAAGAGCTCGTTCAGCGTGCCCTACATTCCGGTGGTCGTGCACGACTACATCAAGACGCACATTGACCTCACGCAGTGGGAGACGCTGCTCAGCAAGGAGGAGTGGTTCAACATCGCCAACAACGTGTTTGCGGGCACATGGAGCTTCCTGGGCGGCACGCTGAGCGTGGTTGTGAGCCTGTTCAGCTGGATCATCGTGCTGCTGTACATGTTCTTTGTCCTGCTCGACTACGACAAAATTTCGCGCGGCTTCAAGGCGGCGGTGCCTCGCCGCTACCGTCGCATGACGTTCCGCATCCTGAGCGACGTGCAGGACACGATGAGCCGCTACTTTCGCGGTCAGGCGCTGGTGTCGCTGTTTGTGGGCATCATCTTCGCCATCGAGTTCTACATCATCGGGCTGCCCATGGCGATAGTGTTCGGCTTGAGCATCGGCGTAATGAACATGGTGCCGTACCTGCAGTTGGCGTCAATACCGGTCGCCGCCTTCCTGTGCCTCGTGGCGAGTGTCGCCACCGGCGGCAGCTTCCTGACGCTGTTCGCGTGGACCATCGGCGCCTACCTCTTGTGCCAGGTCATTCAGGACATGGTGCTCATCCCCGCCATCATGAAGCAGCAGATGGGCCTCAACCCCGCCATCATCTTCCTCGCGCTGTCGTTGTGGGCGTACGTGCTCGGCTTTATCGGTCTGATCATCGCATTGCCGCTCACCACGGTGCTCATCAGCTACTACAACGAGTTTGTGCTCGACCAGCCCAATCCGCTGCACAAGCGCAAGCACCAGCTCACGCGCAAACCGCTGATGCAGGGCCTTGCCGACTGGGTAAAACGCAACACCGGCAACAAGCAGTAATTCCACCGCCATGCCGGTGATTCATCGCTTTGAGTTTGCCTCGCCCGCGGTGGCTCCATCGCCTCCCGAGCGGTTCACCTGGCCGTTCTGCTACGAGCCCCACCCGCTGGTCATCGCTGCGATGACGGCGATTGAGGGCTACATCAACAGCCTGCGCGACGACCCCGCCGAGCGGCGGTGGCTCGCCGAGCTGGACGCCGGCAAGATGCTGGGCGCACTCGTTGTGCGCGACCGCGAGGGGGCGCTCGCCTTCCTCGCGGCGTTCTCCGGCACGATTGCCGACAGCTACCGGCACCCCTACTTCGTGCCGCCGCTGCTCGACCTGATGGAGCCGGGCGGCTTCTATCTCACCGGCATGGAGGGCATCAACAGCCTCAACTCAGACATTGAGGCGCGGCAGCGCAGCGACGCCCTCACCGGGCTCGAACGCGACCTCGCCGCCGCCGAGCAGCGCGCCGACAGCCTCATCGCCGCCGCCAAGCGCGAAGCCGACAGGGAGCGGAGCGAGCGGCACGAGCTGCGTCGCGGCGGCAACCTCACCGCCGAGCAGCAGGCGGCACTCATCGCCCGCAGCCAATTCCAGAAGGCAGAACTCAAACGCCTGCGCCGCACGGTGGCGCAGGAGGTGGAGCAGGCTCGACAAGCGCTCGCCGGCGAGCGCGAAGCGATTGAGCGCCTCAAGCGAGAGCGGGCGGCGTTGTCAGCCGCGCTGCAACACGCAATTTTCACCTCGATGCGGGTGAGCAATGCCGCGGGTGAGTGCACGACAGTGCTCGACGCCGTGGCGCGCTATCAGCGCGACGCCGGCATGCCCGTGACACCGCCTCCGGGCGGCACCGGCGATTGCTGCGCGCCCAAGCTGCTGCAGTACGCCTACGACCACGGCCTGCAACCGCTGTGCATGGGCGAAATGTGGTGGGGACGCGAACACGAGGGCGAGCTGCGGCGCCACGGCAGCTGGTACCCGTCATGCAACAGCAAGTGCAAGCCGCTGTTGCACTTCATGCTGCAGGGGCTTGAGGTAGACCCCGACCCTATGGACCGGCGCTGCGAGGAGCCGCTGCGGGTGCTACACGACGACCGGTGGCTGAGCGTGGTGAGCAAGCCGGCGGGCATGCTGTCCCAGCCGGGCAAACTCGTTAACGCGGTCACGGTGGAGCAGGCATATCGCGACGCCGTCGCCGATGCCGGCGAGGCGATGGTCGCCCACCGGCTGGACATGGACACGAGCGGACTGATGGTAATCGCCAAGACCGCCGCGGTGCACAAGGCGTTGCAGCAACTGTTTGCCACCGGCGGCGTCGCTAAGCACTACACCGCCATCGTCGCCGGCGAGGTCTCCGCCGACAGCGGCGTCATCGACCTGCCGCTCGCCCCGTGCCTTGACGACCGACCGCGCCAACAGGTCGACATCGAGCGCGGCAAGCGCGCCGTGACGCGCTACACGGTGCTGGAGCGCACGCCTCGCGGCACGCGAGTTGACCTCGAGCCGCTGACGGGGCGCACCCACCAGCTGCGCGTCCATGCCGCACACCGTGCCGGCCTTGCCGCGCCCATCGTGGGCGACCGCCTGTACGGCACCGCCGCCGGCCGCCTCATGCTGCACGCCACCACCATCGCCTTCGCCCACCCCATCACCGGCGAGGCGCTCACCATCACCGACCCGCCGCCGTTTTGAAACACGTGAAAATCGTGAAACCTCTTAAGCCGCATGAAGGCACGACGATGTTATTAGTAGGCAAGCACGCATTGACTGCAC
>CAMHDX010000003.1 GCA_946183895.1 uncultured Porphyromonadaceae bacterium
CTCTCACTGTCATGGGCAAGACATTTGCCATCAGCGAGATTGATAGCATTGTCGTGAACCACGACGAGCTCACCGAGGATAACATCCTTGTCACCTATAGCGCCGACGGCGCGCAGGTGGCGGTTGCCGGCAACATCGCCTCGCACATCACGGCGAGCGTGACCGGCGGTCATGTTGTTGTCAATCAGGACGACACCGTTGCCGACGAGTATACCTACACCCTGCAGGGCGCATCGAGTGACGGCTCGTTCTACACCGAGGGTTCGTACAAAATCTCCCTGGTGCTCAACGGCTTGACGCTTACCAATCCCACCGATGCCGCCATCAATGTGCGCAACGGTAAGCGCATCAGCGTGGAGCTGGCGGCGGGCACCGTCAACACGCTCACCGACGGCGCCGACGGCACCCAGAAGGGCTGCCTCGCCATCAAGGGCCACACCGAGTTCAAGGGCGGCGGCACGCTCAACGTGACTGGCAAGGCGGCTCACGCCATCTGGAGCAAGGAGTATGTCGAGGTCAAGAAGACCGTGGGCACCATCAACATCTTGGGCGCTGTGGGCGACGGCATTAACGCTAACCAGTACTTCCTGATGAACGGCGGCAAACTCACGTTTGCCGGCATCGGCGATGATGCGGTGCAGGTGAGCTACGAGACCGATGATAACGATGTAATCATTGAGGACGCCGACAACACCGGCGCCGCCACCGTCAAGGGCGGCACTATTGACATGACGCTCACCGCCGCCGGCGGCAAGGGCTTCAAGTGTGAGGGCGATGTCAACATCGCCGGCGGCACTGTGACCATCAACCAGAGCGGCGACCTCGTGGTTGACGGCAGCGACATCAAGTACGGCACGTCAATCAAGAGCGATGCCAACATCAACATCACCGGCGGTACGCTCAATATCACCAATACCGCGGCGGGCGGCAAGGGCCTCAACGCCGATGGGGCAATCACCATCGACCAGAGCGCGGCGACCACCGTCATCGACATCAAGGCGAACGGCAGCGGCGGCACGGCCGAGACCTCGGGCGACACCTCAGGCACCACAGCGTCCTACAAGGTCTACGTGTCGGTGCCGCAAAACGGCGGTGGCGGCGGCTATCGCCCCGGCTCCAACAACCAGGTGTGGAAAAACGTCTACCTGTACAAGAGTGACGGCACGCTGGTGCGCCAGCTCACCTCGACGGTGACGCGCACCTCGGGTGTCAACACGGTGACGTTCTACTACTACGACTTCCAGAGCGCCGATGACGGCACCTACTACTTCAAGGCAGACGACTACACCAGCCAGGGCGGCTGGGGCGGAGGCTCGACCTACACGATTCGCTCGGAGGACTTCTATGGCCCCAGCGACGGTAGCGACATCTACTACTCCATCTCTAACAGCTACACCACCAGCGGCACCACTCGCACCTACTCCATCTCCAATGTCACCGGCACCTACGGCGGCACGAGCGAGTCGAGCGAGGACAACGGCACCGGCTACAACGCGTCGGGCATCAAGGCCGACGGCAATATCTCCATCAGCGCCGGCACCATCACCGTTGCCAACAGCGGCGTGATGAGCAAGAGCATCAAGAGCAAAGCCACCGTGACCGTTGCGGGCGGCGACCTCACCCTGACCCCGAGCGGCGCGATGAAGGTCATCTCGAGCGATGCCGGCTACAGCACTGCCATCAAGTGTGTCGACTATGTGCAGACCGGCGGCAGTGTGACTATCAACGCCAGCGGCGTTGCCGGCAAGGGCATCAGCGCCAACAACGACATCACCATGACCGCCGGTACCCTCAATGTGACCAACACCGGCACCGGACAATATGTGGGCAGCTCGCGCTACACCGCCAAGGGCCTCAAGGCTGACCGCAACATGCTGTTAGAGGGCGGCACCGTGACCGTGGCTACTACCCAGAACGGCACCAAGGCAATCAAGGTTAACGGCACCTACACCCAGGGCAAGAGCGACGGCTCAGGTCCCGAGGTCACGTTGTCGACCAAGGGCGCGCGCTTCACTAACGGCACGTCGTCGGGCGGCGGCTGGGGCGGCGGCATGGGTGGCAAGACCACCGGCCAGGGCGGCGCAGCCAAGGGCATCAAGGCTGAGGGCACGCTGACCATGCTGGGCGGCACCACTCAGGTCACTACCGAGCAAGACGGCGGCGAGGGCATAGAGAGCAAGACCAGCGTAGTCATCTCGGGCGGTCAGCACTACGTCAAGAGTTACGACGACTGCATTGGCTCCAACGGCAACATCTACTTCAACGGCGGTGTCACCGTGGCGTACTCGTTTGGCAACGACGCTGTCGACAGCAATGCCGGTCGCTCGGGCGCCATCACTATCGGCAATGGCGCCGTGCTCGCCTATAGCACCAAGGGCGGTGCCGAGGAAGGCTTTGACTGCGACAACAACAGTTACATCCAAATCACCGGCACCGGCATCGGCATCAGCGCCGGCGGCAGCCAGGGCGGCGGCGGAGGCTGGGGTGGCAGCAGTAGCACCATCAGCAACGCCAAGCAGGGCTACTGCTTCTATACTAACAGTGTCACTTATCAAGCTAACCGCTACTACACGCTCGCCACGAGCAGCAACCAGAATCTGGTCACGTTCAGCTTCCCGGCAACCGTGTCGAGCAATCTGTCGCTGTTCACCGCCACGGGCATGGTCAAGGGTAGCACCTACAAGGTGACAACCTCGACCACCGCGCCCACCGACGCCACCACGTCGTTCAACGGCCTGTACCTGGGCAGCTCACTCTCGAGCAGCACCTCGCTCATCTCGTCGCTCACCGCCCAGTAACACGCGACCGCACGGGCTTAGCCCGCAATGATATATGCCACAGGGGTGCCGAGCTCGGCACTCCGGTTGCCATTTCTTGGGCTCGCGCGATAGATAAGTCAGGAATTTTAGCTATATTTGCAAGATAAACGCAAAACGAACTGTTATGGGCAACTTGATTTATCCGATAGGCGTACAGGACTTCGCGCGAATTCGCAAGGCCGGCATGGTGTATGTCGACAAGACGGGCTTGATTTACCGCATGGTCTCTCAAGGCGATGCGTATTTCCTTAGCCGTCCGCGTCGCTTTGGCAAGTCGCTGCTGGTCTCGACGCTTAAGTACTACTTTGAGGGGCGTCACGACTTGTTCGAGGGTCTTGAGATTGACAAGTTGGAGAAGGAGTGGAACCACCATGAGGTGGTGTTGCTCGACATGAGCATGAGCAAAGTGCTTGAAGTTAGCGACTTGCACTCAATGCTGGACTCTACCTTGGGTACCTACGAGGAGAAATACGGCATCACCCCCAAGCCAACCAGCAACTATAGCGTGCGGCTGGCCGCTGTGATTAGGCAGGCTGCAGCGCGTAGCCACGACGGGCGCGCGGTGGTGCTCATCGATGAATATGACTCGCCCCTGCTCGAGAACCTCAATGATGACGAGAAGCTCAAGACACTGCGTGGCATCATGCGGGACTTCTATAGCCCGCTCAAGGCGATGGGACCCTCGTTACGCTTCGTTTTCCTGACGGGCATCACCAAGTTCTCGCAGCTGAGCATTTTCAGCGAGTTGAACAATCTGAACAACATCAGCATGATACCCGGTTGGGATGCCCTCTGCGGCATCACGGTGGACGAGATGCGCCGCTATATGGACGGCGGCCTTGACGAACTTGCCGCTCATCATGGTTGCGGCAAGGACGAGATGCTTGACCATCTCAAGGCGCAGTACGACGGCTACCACTTTAGCCGTGCGATGGTTGACGTTTACAACCCTTTCAGCTTGGTCAAGGCCTTTGGTAACAAAGAATTGAGCAACTATTGGTTTGAGAGCGGCACTCCCACATGGCTACTCAATGTGATGGCGAATACTAACATTGAGGTGGATGCCCTTGACGACATTGAGGCAACGCAAGAGCGCTTTGAGCGCCCCGCCGAGCGTGTGACCGACGCCGTGCCGGTGCTGTTCCAGAGCGGCTATCTCACCATTAAGGGCTACGACCCGGAGAGCAAATTGTATATGCTCGGAATCCCTAATACCGAAGTGCGCACTGGTCTTGCAGAGGCATTTCTCCAATTTATTAATCGCGGGCCGGACAAGGGCGAATGGTTGCGTAGCGGCTATTTCAAATGGCGTCGCGGCGGACAGTTGGCAGATTTCATGCAGTTGCTCAAGGACTTCTACGCGTCAATACCTTACGACATCAGCAACGACAACGAGCGGCACTACCAGTCGATACTGTACGCGGTGTTGACCTCGTTCGGCGCCGATGTGACCTGCGAGGACCGCACCAGCAACGGCCGCGCCGACCTGGTGCTGCGCATGCCTGACGCCATCTACGTCATTGAGCTCAAGTACGGCAAGACGGTCGCCGAGGCGATGGAGCAGCTGCACCGCAAGGACTATGCCGCCAAGTACTGCCACGACGGCCGCCCCGTGCGCCTGCTCGGCATCAACCTCGCCGGCGACACCCGCACCATCGACGCCTGGCAGCTGGAGTAGGCGCTTGCCGCGGGCGTTTAAAGCAACAAAAAGAACCGTCCCCGTTGTTGCATCCCCGTTGTTGCATGAATTTTGGTGGAAAATGCCGAAATGCTGCTAAAATCCATATTTTTGACCTGTTTTTGGCAACAATCATGCAGTTTTTCAACACTATCTCATTGATTGCTCAGGGCGAGGATCCTGTCCAGGATGGCGTTGACATCGCCCACATTTACCGCGCCGTCATCGTTCACGTCAAGCGTCAGCGTCGTGCCTCCCGTGGTGAGGATGTCATCGAGCACGAGGTTGACGTCGCCCACATTAACCGCCCCATCGTGGTTCAAGTCGGGGAATGCCGGATCCAGTTTGTCCACGACATCGGCGATGCGATTCGTGAACTGTTTCCAATAAGTCGCTGCGCGGTAGGCCTCGGCATACTGCTCCCTGACGTGTAACTTCGCTCCGCTGTAGTGGGCGTTGGAGAATGTTGTGGATTTAATTTGTGCGGGCTCTCCCTTGGCGACAATCTCGGTGAGGTTGTCGCAGAAGTTGAACGCGTTGGTGCCGATGGTTCGCACCGTGGCGGGGATGGTGAGCGAGGCCATGCTGCACCCGCTGAACGCAGAATACTTCACACTTTCCACCGTTGGCGGGATCTCCAGGTCGGTCACTTCCTCGCCATTGAGGTACAGGTGGCGGGCATTGAGCAGGGGGTTGCTGGTGGAGGAAGCGAAGTCAATGCCGCACCATGCCTCGAGGTCGCTGATGTTGACACGTGTCAAGCCCGTGCAGGCATTGAATGCGTTGGAATTGATTGTTTTCACCGATGGGGGAATGGTGACGCTCGTCAAGTTCTCGCAGTAATTGAAAGCGTATTTATTGATGGTGGTGACGGTGTTGGGGATGATGAGGTCGGTAACCTTCGCGCCGTTGAGATACAGGTCTGTGGCAAAACGGAGGGGATTGCTGATGTAGGAAACGAATTCAATGCCGCACCACTTGGCGATGTCGCTGATGTTGACACGTGTCAAGCCTGTGCATCCCGAAAACGCATCAATGCCGATGGTAGTCACCGACGCGGGGATGGTCACGCTCTTCAAGCAGGTGGCGTTAGAGAAGGCGAACTTCTTGATTTCGGTCACCGTGGCGGGAATGGTGAGGTCGGTCACCAAAACGTTGTTGAGATAAAGGTTTTTGGCATGATATAGCGGGTTGCCGCGTGGGTTGTAGGCATTGACGCCGAAGTCGATGCCGCACCACTTGGCAATGTCGCTGATGTTGACCCGCGTCAGGCCTGTGCATGTGTTGAAGCAGTAATACCCTATCTGGGTCACGCCGGTGCCGATGGTGACGGTTTTCAAGCCGGTCATGTTGTAGCACAGGTAGTCGGGAATGCTCTTGACCGTGTTGCCGAAGTTGAACGTGGAGATGCTTGTCGAGCCGGTGAACGGCGTGTCGCTTGACGTGAAGTCGGCGCAGTTGGCGGCATTCCAGTTGACTGTTGTGAGAGCGGTGCAGTTGGCAAAGGCGTTCTTGCCAACCATTGTCACCGACTCGGGGATGGTCACTGTGGTGAGTCCCTTCAGGCCGTAGCACATATAGGGACTGATTTTTGTCACGCTGCCGGCAAACGAGATTGTCTGGATGCCATCCAAACCGTTGAACGGCCGGAAACTATAGAAACTATATTCTTTATAGTAGGGCGAGTTCCATACAACCTTCTTCAGTCCGGTGCAGCCGGTGAACATACTGCTTCCGCTGAAACTGGTCACCGTCTTGGGAACGGTGAGTTCGGTGATTGACGTGCAGTTGTAGAACGTGTAGTTCTTGACGACGGTCACATTCGGGATGGTCAGACTGGTAACCAAGGTGCCGTTGAGGTACAGTTTCTTGGCGTAATACAGCGGGTTGCTCTTTGCCGTGCTGAAGTCGATGCCGCACCATGCGGCGAGGTTGGTGATGTTGACCTTGGTCAGTGCCGTGCATTCATCGAAGGCGTTATCTTTGACGGTCTTCAGTCCGGTGCCTGCAGTCACCTCCGTCAATGCTTCGCAATTTATGAACGCTTCTTCGCCGATTTCGGTCAACGAGTTGGGGAGAGTCACCGATTTCAGGTTTTCGGTATAACGGCATAAGGCGGCGGGAATCCTCGTCACGGTTGTGCCGAATTGAAGCGTGGTGAGTTTCGGGCAACCGTTGAATCTGCTCCCGAAACTCTCATTGTCCTTGCAGTTTGTCGCGTTCCAGATCACCTTGGTCAGGTTGGCGCAATTCCGAAAAGCAAAATTACCCACTGTCGTCACCGCTGCGGGAATGGTCACGCTTGTCAGCCCGGTGTCTTCAAAGGCGTATTCGCCTATTTCGGTCACCGTGGCGGGAATGGTCACCGATGTCAAGGCCGTCATGTGGCGACACAATTGAGAGGGAATTCTCTTGATGTTGCTGGCAAAGGTTATTGTCTTGATTTTTTTGCCATCACCAAATGGCGAGAACCCGTTGGGCGTGTCCTGACAATTAACCGCATTCCAGTTGACTGTAGTCAAGTTGTAGCATCTCTCGAACGCGTCTCTGCCGATTGCGGTGACCGTGGCGGGGATGGTCACCGTGGTCAAGCCGGTGAGGCCGTCGCAAAGGAAATTTGGGATTGAGGTCACATTGTTGCCGAACACAAACGACTTGATGTTTGTGCAATTCAGAAAATGGCACGGGCTTACGGCGTTGTTATCGACAGGTCCGAAGTTGGGCGCGTTCCATACCACCTTGGCCATTCCTGTACATCCGTAGAATGAATGATGTCCCAACGATTTCAACGTCGCGGGGATGGTCACCTCGGTCAAGCCGGTGCACTCGCTGAACGCGAAGGCTTCTATCGCTGTCAACGATGTGGGGAATGTGATCTTGGTCAGTGCGCTGCATCTGCGGAAGGCCGATTCACCGATGCCTGTCACCGAATAGGTCTTGCTGCCGTTTTTCACGGTCGCGGGAATCGTGACGGCGCCGCTGGCCGACAGGTGGCTCACTACGCTCACGCTCTTGCCGTCGCTGTTGATGATGTAGCACAGTACGCCCGACGAGAAGTCGTAGGCACTGGCGGTTGCCGACAGCATCGCCACTGCCAGCAACAGCAGCAGGCAGCGGAAAATGGCCAATTTGTTTGTCAATTGGTATAACATGTTGGGATAGAAGAATTTAAGATTAATTGAGAGGCGCGTCACCCACGAAGCGCCCAAATACGGTCGCTAAGTTACTAATAATCCCCGGCTTTTGCAAGCAATTCACACAAAACCAGCCGAAAGCAAGTCAATAGGCGTCCTCAATCCCCGCCGATGACAAAGAGTCGGGACAGACCGAGGCCCGAGCAACCGGAATTCGGCATCGGGGTTACTCGCCGAGGAAGGCGATGTGGGCGGGGATGTCGCCGGTGCGCACTTGCCACTGTAGCGCGCCATCCTTGTTGTAGTAGAATAGTGTGCCGGGCGTGACGTAGTTGCGCGCGTCGGCAATGATGATGTCGCCCGTGATGGGGTTCACCGCGATGCCGTAGGGGCGCTCGATATCAGCCTGACTGCCGTCTGCAATAAATTGATTGTTAACGACTTGCATACTCGCGGTGTTGACGATGAGAAACTGCGCCGGGCTTGCCTCCATCTCGATGTTGCTCCACTGGCTGCTGATCACGTACAGCGAATCGCCACTCATCGCCATGGAGGCGACAGGAATGTCTATTGTCTTGACTACGCGGCGCTTGCGAGTGTCGTAGGCATAGAGGCGCGCCGACGTGTCGACATAGTTGCCGCGTGAGCTCACCCACAGCACACCGCGGTCATCGGCTAGCACATGATTCAGGTTGATGGCTATCGGCACACGCTCAACCTCCTTGAACGTGGCGATGTCAATCACCGAAATGGTGTTCTCGTAGTTCGGCACCATGTAGCCGCCCGAGTTGGCGACGTAGATGTATCCGCCGGCAATCTCAAGTCCGTCGGGTTGGAAGCCCACAATGCAGCGGTCCACCACCTCAAGGGTCGCGGTGTCAACCTTGGCGACATAGCCCAGTTGCTTGTAGTCGCGGTCAATTTGCACCGGTCCGGCATAGCTGGTCACGTAGGCATACCGGCCGTGGAAGCGGATATTGCGGCAATTGGGGATGTCAACCTGGCCTATCTTCTTGACGCTCATGCGGTCCATCACGTCAACCTTGTTGCTGCAATTTATCACCGCGTACAAGCGGTTGCCGTAGATGGCGAGGTCGTTGCCCACATCGCCCATCTCCTTTGCCACACCGGGGTTGGCGGCGCCGAAGATGTTGCGCGAGTAGCGGCCGCTGGTGTAGTTGTAGTAGTCCAGAGTCGCCTTGTTCGTGCCCATGTTGCCCTCGTTGAGCACAAAGAAACCTTTGATGCCGGTGTATGATGGCCGCGACACGTCAACGTGCTCCGGAATGAAAATTACGTCGTCATGGCGGCAACCCGCCAGCATGACGACAAGCATTATGGTAGTGAGTGTCAATGAGAGAATTCGCATCGCAGTGTGACTTTGAAGTTGCGTCCCGGCATCGGATAGTTGTGTATTACGTCGTAGTTTTGTCCCAGCAGGTTGTTCACCGCGAGGGTCACACGCCAGGTGGCATTCCACAGCGTGTGTGACGCGGTGAGCGAGAGGTCGTGGGTGTACCAGGGCTGCTCATAGTTGGCGGGTATGTTTGACGACGTGTGATAGCGCTCGCCCACGTACACAAAGCTGTAGTTGAGCTCGAGCATGCGCCATGCCGCGTGTCCCAGCACGGTGCCGCTGTGGCGGGGCACGTAGGCAATCTGCCCGCGCCAGGTGCCTCCGTCGCGAGTGTCGTTGGGGTCGCTCAGGTCCATCGCGCGCTGATAGGTGTAGCACAGCGTCATGTCCAGGGTCAGGTCGGTGGTGGGGGTGAATGCCATGTGAGCCGTGGCATCAACGCCGTTGATGTGCACCTTGCCCAGGTTCATCATCATCCAGCGGTACTGGCTGCTGCCGGTGGGCACGGCTATAATCTTGTCAATCACGCGGTTGTGATAGATGTCGGCACTCAGCCGCACTGCGGTTAGTCCCCGTGCCGTGCGGCTGGCGGCATACCATTGATACTGCGCTCCGGCATTGTACTGCGTTGCCATCTCGGGGCGCAAGTTGCTGTTGCCGATGTCGGTGTAGTACAAGTCATTGAAGGTGGGCATGCGGAAGGCGCGCTTGAAGAAGGCGCGCAAACTCAGGTCGTGCTCCACCATGGGGCGGTAGCTGACGATGACCGCCGGCGTGAACCGGTCCATGCGCTTGACACTGCGCGAGACCACTGTGCCTGACGATAGCGTTTGATGTCGGTCGGCAACATGGGTGTAGAGCAGGCTTGCCTGGCCCTTGAAGCCGCGCCAAGTGCGCGCCGTGGCTATCGCCACCAGCGCAGTGTGGCGCGTGGGGCGGGCAAAGTCGGGCAGGGTGGCGTCCAGCCGGTTCCACTTGTAGTCCACCGCCGCCGACGCGTCCCACCCGCTCATGATGCTGTACTTGGTCGCCAGGCTGGCATACAACTCGTCCTGATAGAAGCGGTTGTTAACATAGAGCAACGTGGTGTCCGGATTGATGTAGTGCAAGTAGTCGCGCGCATACTTGGCGCTCGCCAGCGTGGTGAGGCGCTCGCTGTAGCGGTGCTGGTGGCTGCCCTGCACAAAGAAGTTGCGGTCCCACTGGCGCTGGGCATTGCGCCAAACGTTGTTGATGATGGCGCCCGGTATGCCGCGCTCGCTGTCGTAGTAGTAAGCCTGGGCGCTCCACCTGCCCGCCGGCTCGGTGCCTTGCAGCGCCGCCTCAATGCGTAGCGCGTGCAGGTCGCCGTTGCGACGGCAAGCCACCGTGTCCCAGGCTAACGTGCCGTCGCTGAAGCGCTTGCGGTAGCGAAAGTGGTACTTGCCCGTGGCACTGGTCCACTCGGCGCTCGCGCTCAGGTTGACGCGCGACGACAGTTTGCGCTCGTAGCGCACGCTCGGATTGAACAGCCCGAACGAGCCCGTGCGCGCCGTCACTATCATGTTATACTTCTTGCCCGGGGCGAACCGTGGCAACCGAGTGCGGATATATATCGAGCCGCTTGTGCCGAAGTCGCGCGCGGGTTGCAGGATGTCGCTCTTTTGCCCGTTGTACAGGTCAATCGCCTCGATGTTGTCAAGTGAGAACTTGCCCAGGTCTATTTGGCCGTTCTGGGCATTGCCCAGCTCCAAGCCGTCGTAGAACACACCCATGTGATTGCTGCCCATGCTGCGCATGTCCACGGTCTTGACACCGCCCACGCCGCCGTAGTCCTTGAGTTGCACACCGCTGAAGTAGCGGATGGCATCAGCCACGCTGCCGGTGCTGCCCAGCGCCTCAAGTTGCTTGCCCTCAAGGCGTTGTGACGGTATTACCTCGGCATACGGCCGAAATGCGCGCACCACGACCTCGTCGAGCATCACGCTGTCGAGCTCCGACTGCCGCACCTCGGACGCCGATGCCGGCAGCGGTGTGCCGGCGGCGGGTGTTGTGCCCCGGGCCACTACCGTCAGTGCCACCATCGCTATTATTAATAAGGTGTGCCTCAGCATGTTCACTCGTCGTTGAGGATAATCGTGAGCACGGCGTTCACATCGCCGATGTTGATGTCGCCGTCGCGGTTGAGGTCGGCAGTGGCGAGTACTCCATGCTCATTGAGTATCATGGCGAGGATCTCGTTCACGTCGCCCACGTTGACCGCGGTGTCGCCGTTGATGTCGCCCGCGCGCCACTCGTTGACCGCGTCAACGTGCAGGTCCATGCCGCCTGTCACCTCGGTCGAGGTTTCGCCCATACCGCTGTTGTACTGGTTCTGGGCGGTGTAAATCTTGATGAAGTCAATGTAGGGCAAGAAGACGTGATTGCCATCGTCGTCAACCGCCCAGTCAATATTGAATCCCTCGCTGTACACACCGGTGTTGTAGTCATCGCCCTCGCTGCCCACGGTGAGCGTGGGCTTGTTGTCGGCGTAGCCGTAGTCAAAGAAGCGTTGAATCACCATCGTGCCGAACTGCTCGTAGTTCTTGCGCAACCGGCTGCCGGTGCGGGTCATCACGGTGCTGTCGGCAGGCAGCCACAGGGGCCAGTATGGGTGGTTGTGGATGCGCAGTTGGATGTAGTAGCCCTCGCTGTTGCTCTCGTCCTCGTCGTTGGCGGTCCAGTGGATGTGCTCCATGTCGATAATCGAGCGGTTGGAGCCCTTGACCACCGGCTTGTCGTCGGCGGGCTTGTAGTAGGTCATGACGTAGTCGTGGCGCGTGTCGGTGTCGTTGTAGGCGCTACCGGCGAGCTCGTACCACGGGTCGTCGGCGATGCCGTTGCCGTTGACGTCAACGCTCACCAGCACGATGCCGGGCTCGCTGGAGCCGCCCGCGTCGGTGCCCTCGGCGACAAACGCGTTGCCAAAGATCTCAAAGTCGGGCTTGCCCGCCACATTGACAACCGGGTGGTCAAACCCAACTGTCACGCTGCCGCCCCAACCTCCCAGGCTTATCATGCCGTTGCTGTAGTTGACCGTGGTGTCGCGCACCAGAGTGCCATCGGGCAACTCAATCTCCTCAATGCTGACCGAGCCGCATATCGCTGCTCCCGCGCGTTGCAGCACCGTGGCATAGTCCTCGCCGGCGGCGCAACGGGGCATCTCGTTGACAAACTGGCCGGGCGACGGGTCATAAGACAGCACGCGGGTGAGAAACGGCAGGCGCGTCGCCGTAGTGCTATCGTCGTTCGCGGCGGCTGCGATAGCCGTCAGTGTCATCGTCACGATGAGGTATATCAGTGTTCGCTTCATCTCTCAGATGGTTTTGAAGGTGCAAAGTTAGTCCAAAAATGCAATATAAGCAATTTAATAATAAAAGAGGTGGCAAGGGCACTATCTTGTGTGTCTCACCACCTCTTTTCCAAACAAGAGTTACTCAATTATTGTGTTCAAGCTGGGCTCACAGCCCCTCGCTTGACTACATCATTGTCACTTGATGACCTTGCGGGTAACATTGCCGTCGCGCACGATGTACACGCCCGGCTCGACATCGTCAAGCGTGTTGCCCACTTGGATGCCTTGCAGGTTGTACACGGCGGTGACGCCGGTGCCGGCAACATCAATGTCGGTCACGGCTGTCGTGTGGTCAATGTTGATGGTGAGGGCAACGTACTGGGTGTGACCCTTTTGCCTTGCCCAGAGGTGCACCACACCGCTCTCGCCGTGGCGCGTACCCTTGACCTTGAGCTGCTTGGCGCGGGCGTCAAACTTCACCGTCAGTGTGCCGGTGAGCTCCTTCTCGATGCCATACTCAACGGTCGAGCCGTCGCTCTCAAGCGTGAACAAGGAGGCGAGGTCAATGTTCTCGACTCCGCCGGTGGTGCGGGTCACTTCATCCTCAACCTTGGTACCGGCAAAGTCGTCCATCGCGAAGTACATAGGCGTGTTCAGGCCCCACGTCGGGTCGCTATCGGTGCCGTCAAAGCTGAAGGTGATTTTTGTCACCTTGCCCAGGTCGGTGAGGTCGAACCACTCCCACTTGTCAATCAAGTAGCGGTCCACAGCCTCATCGGCGCGGTAGTCGGCCAGGTAGAAGTCCTTACTCGTGGTGGTGCCGTCGGCATGATGACCGATGGCTGTCACCTTGAACCAGTCGCCCTGGCTCGCCTTGGTCGAGAACTTGTTGCCGGTGATCATC
>CAMHDX010000004.1 GCA_946183895.1 uncultured Porphyromonadaceae bacterium
CCCCACTGTTGCTTTTTGCGGTGAAACGATGAGCGGCGAGGCATCAGCCTCGCCGCTCATCGTTTGAAAAGCGCTATTGTCGCAATTAGTCGCCTATAGTCTCGTAGAACAGGTTGAACGCGGTCTTGAGCATGTTCAGCGCCATGTCAATGCGAGCCAGGGGATAGCCGTCCTCAGGCACGATGTCCTCCCAGTTGGCCCACACGGTGTCCTCGTCGGCGGTCAGCTTCACCATAGCCTTGTCACTGTTGACCTTGTTGCAGGCCTCCAACACGGCGAAACGGTTGTCCTCATTCACGTCGTAGAACAGGATGGCAATCTGCAGCAACTGCTTGCCACTGTTGTTCAGGAATACATACTTGATTCCCTCAAACTTGAATGAGATGTGGCCCGAGTCGGGGTTCTCCTCAAAGCGATAGCCCTCGTTCGACAAGAATTCCTTCAAATAATCTTTTGCGGTCATAATTGTTGTATTGATTTATGGTTGATATTAAGTTTTTGTTTCTCTCTAGACTGCAAATGTAACTATTTTATTTGAATTCGCAAAATATAAGCACCATTCGTAACAAATTTATTGGCAAATTTAAAGGGGCTCGCCCGCCGGACGAACCCCTTTAAACAATATTGAAAAGATTGTTACAAACTCTTGGCGACCTCGCCGGCGACGCGCACCTCTACCTTTCCGTCGATGTCGCGCTTGACCCAAATCAAGCCATTCGCCTTGTCGACCTTGTCAATGGTGTAGCCGTCCTTGTACGTGCCGGCAAAGGTGGCAAGCACCTTGTCGCCCGGCGCGAACGACAGGTCGAACGGCACCAGGGTGACTTCGCTCTTGGATAGGACCGAGATGCCGCGGGCAAAGCTGTGGAAGAGCACACGGTCGCCGCTAACGGCAATCACGCTACCCAGCTTCATGTCGCGTCCGTCCTTGTAGGCGATTTGAGCACCCGGCACCAGCTCGCCCTGCTTGATCACGATGAATGAGTTGGGCTCCAACTCGGTGTTCATCGCCTTGTCGCCAAATGTGGGCTTGCTCGGGTCGTCGCTGTAGCGCATGTCAAGGAAGTTGACCTTGGGCTGCAACGGGTTGGTCGCATCGGTGACGATGGCGCGCTGCAGTGAGCCGCCGCCTTGCTTATAATAGGTTAGCAGGATGTCGCCCGCCTTAGCCTGGACATCCTCGGGCAACGGGATGATCAGCGCGTTGGGGATGTCAAAGCCGCTGTAGCGCTTGAGTGTGCTCGTCTTGTCGCCAATGGCGTCAACGTTGTCCTTGAACAGGTTGATTGTGACATTGGTCAAGTCCTTGCCCTCGCTGACCAGTCGCTTGAGGTCGGTGGCGGCGAGGACGATCTGCCCGGGCTTGGCATCGAGTTTAACAGCGGGGAAGTCCCACGGAAACGCCTTTTTGAAGGCGTCAACAGCCTCGGCGGCATCGTCATTGGCTACCTCGGCGGCTGCCACAGTGCCATTGTCGGTGGTCTCAGCGCCGGTCTCCTTGCTGCCACAAGCCGTCAGCGTGGTGGCAACCAACATTAATAATAAGGTCTTTTTCATAATTATCCGATGTTTGTTTTGTTGAATAATATGAGGAATTCAGTAAGTCCGGAGTGAATCATGCGTCGGGATGCTCAATGATGTAAGTCAGCAGTTGGTTCACATCACCCACGTTGACGCTACCGTCGCCCGACACGTCATACTTGCTGTCGCCATCACCATCGGGATGAGCCAGAATTTCTTGCAGGATGATGTTCACGTCACCGATGTTGACATGGGTGTCCTGATTGACATCGTAGGGGTGATAGGTTGGCTCACTGCTCATCACGGTGCCGATTAGGTCGGTGTGCGGCGAGTCTTCCTCCTTGAGGTTGACATAGGCCTGACCACTCACCAGCAGATTGATGTTACCCTCGTTATTGACGAGCAAGAAGTCGTCGCTGAACATGTCGGGCGTGTAGTAGTCAAAGCCCGGCAGGAAGGTGTTGCCTGCTTCAGAGACGACACCGCTCAGACGGTTAGCATCGAGGTCGTAGGGAGCCGATTCGGCATAGTCGAAGCGGTAGCGCTTGCCCGGCTCGATGCCGCGCACCAGCGCGCCGGAGCCTGACACGAGCGTGTTGCGACCAAAGTCCTTGAGCACAAATTGATTGTCAACGCTGTTGTAATTGATTACGCGGTAGAACGACAGGCCCAGGTCGTCGGGCAGGACAATGTTGCGGAAGCAGGCGATAGTGGTCTGCAGCTTGATGTCGCTGCCGGTTGCTGTGCCGCGCGAGAGATACGGGCGGATGTAGGGCAGCGGCGAGTACAGCCAGCCGGTGACACCCGAGCCGGTCAGGCGCGAGTGGTCGCGGAAGTCGACATAGCACTTGAAGGGGCTACCCTCGGCAGGCTTGTCAAAGATGTCCTTGTTCATGCTGCAACCAAGGGGAATGAACAGCTCGGTCATGTCGGCGCAGCCACTGAAGGCGTGTTCGCCGATGCTGCTTATCGTGTTGCCCAGGTCAACGGTGCCCTCCAGTCCGGTACAGGCAAAGGTGCTCTCGCCAATCGACTTCCACGGCGCGTCAGCAAACGGGAACGACGTGAGGTTTGGCACGTTCTTGAAGGCACTGTCGGGCAGCGCGTAGTTGCGCTCAACCGCGGCATGTTCGGGATTAACGGTGAACTTCACATTGCGGCTCTGGTCCTTGAAGGCGCCGGCTTCAATTTCGGTGTAGTCGTAGGCGCGCATCCACCAGTCGATGGCGTAACCATACAACTTGATGGTGGCGTTGACAACCGAGCTCTGGTTGGGGCAGTACACATATTTCACCTTGCCTCGTTGCTCAACTGTGTTGCCGCTCATCTTGCACGGCTCAATCACGGTGGCAAAGGCTAACTGGTCGACGGTGAAGTCATAGGCTCCCGCCTGAATGCGGTTGGCAATCGCACTCCAGCCGTTGGTGTCGGCCTTGAATTGCTCCACTGCTCCCATGGGCACGTACACCTGCATCACCGGGTTGATACCGGCATTGGTCAAGGCATCTGAGTGGCCACTCATGCTGACGAATTTGTTGAGATAGAGCTTCTCAAGCGAAGCGCATTGGTCAATGAAGCTGAAATGAATGTTGGTGATAGAGCTCGGAATGAAGAGTTGCTCGATACCGCTGCGGGCAAAGGCGTATCCGCCAATGTGGGTCATGCCGTAAGGCAACTGCATGCGCTTCAGCGAGGTGGTGCCGTCAAAGGCATTTTGCGGCAACTTCGCCAAGTCGCGCGGCAACTTGACGCTGGTCAAGCCGGTGCAATCCTTGAATTGTGCGCCGTCCATATACGTGCCGCCACTCAGCTGCACGTCAGCTCCGTCAAATGTAGTGATCGTGCTCGGGAAGTAAATGTACGTGATGTCCTTCTTGGCATAGAACGCACGCTGTCCCACCGAGGTCACCTTGAAGGTATAACCAAAGCATTTGATAGTCTCGGGGACATTGATGGCGTCGATGGCATAGATGTCACTGATGCCTGCCACCTTGGCTTCGTTGTCGCTTTGCAGCAGGTAGCGGATTCCACCGCCATTGAACGAGGAGTCGTAGGCCTCGTAGTCGTAAGCATCGCCTGTAATCACTTTGAAGTTTTTCCACACGTTGGCGTAGCGGTAAGCCTCCTGTCCCTTGCCGTCGGCCATGCCCAGACCGTAGTAGCCTGCCGGCACATGGAGTTTGCATGACGTGGGGACATTGGTAAACGTCGTGCTTGTCACCGTGAGCGGTTTGGCACAAGCCACGTAGAGGTCGGTCAATTCTTCACAACCGGCAAATGCTCCCTCTGCTATATGATCCCCTTCCACCGAGCTAGGGATGTGGATAACTTTTAGCTTACTATTAGCGAAGGCGTTCTGGCCAATGTGATAGACGCCCCACGGAATGAACACCTCATGATTATTGAAGACGGGATCGCACCCTTCGAAGGCATAAGGACCAACTACACCCATGCCTTTGAGAAAGGTGCCGGTTTCTGACAAATATGTTTGAGATTCCTCGCTGTAGCCGTCGTACCTTTGCGGGCATGACACCAACGTCGGGCGGGTATCACGTGTATATAACAACCCCTTGTAGGCTTGATATTGCTCGTTGCCATCAGCAACATAGTAGTAATCCAATTTTGAATCGACAAAGGCGCGCGCGTCGAAATATGACATAGTGGCGGGCAAGGTGAATTCAGCGACGGCGGTTGATGCGAATGCCTCATTCTTGACAGTAGACACGCCACTGAGCAGACTCAGTGTCTTCAGTGCCGTGCAGCCTTTGAAGGCGGCTTCGCCAATGGTGCGAGCACTTGTGGTCACGCTGGTGAGCGTGGTGCAACCGGTGAACGCGTTGTCGCCAATCGTGACGGCATTGTTGCCGGTAAAGCTAAATGTCTTCAGTGAATTCCATGCTCCCAGACACTTTGAGGCATCGGCGGCGACGCTCTTGATCTGATAGCCGTGAGGCAATGACTGGCAATAGTCGTCCAGGTACGTTGTCCACCCGTTAATGGTGATGCTCTCGTCAAGCGAGCCCACGAGTTGCAATTCGCCCGCGTAGCCCGATGTCGACGGAGTGGTCACCTTGTAGTAGGTCTCTCCATCAGCATAGTCGGGTCCATAGGCGGGATTGGCACGAAACTCGGCAAAGTACTCTTTGTAGCCGGTTGCTTCCTTCTTGGCCAGCATGTCGGCATAGGTCATGCAGTGCAGCACCCGCTTGCCGTAGTAGCTATCCTGGAACGCCGTTGAGCTCGACGTAGTCAGAGTGGGATTGCCACCCACCGCACAATCTAACGTCGCGCGAGAGACTCCCGACTGGCGAATGATGGCACCGTTAATGGAAGTCACCGAGCTGGGGATAATCAGGCTGCGCAGCGTCGAGATGTTGCTGAAGGCGTCGCCGCCAATCTGGGTGCAGCCATACTTGATGGTTACAGACACGAGTGAGGCGTGACCCTTGAAGGCGTTGCTGTCGATGCGCACCGGCCGCATCACGTCATCAACGTCGATAAAGCCCGGGATGGTGACGCTGGTGGCTCCCAAGCCGTAACCGCCTGAGATGCCGTCCTTTGCGGCATAGCCCTCGCAGTAGACGTACACCGAACCGCTGTCGTACTTGACAATCAGGAAGCTCAGTCCATCTTGCACGACGTAGGTACGCGTGGTGGCAGCGGATGCGGTCAGTGTCGCCACCATTACGATTAATGTCAGTAGAATCTTTTTCATAAGCACAAAGTATATGTTTGTAATTTATTTGCTATCAGTTTGTTGCGTGTTTTGCGACTTGTCGTTGCCTTCCTCGCCGCGGTGCTCGCCCTTGCTTCTCAGCCTGTCCTCAACAAGGTCAACGACACTATCTTCCATGAGTAGTAAGCCCTGGAGAATGTTGTCAATGTAGCGTCGTGTCGCTGCTGTTTTGGGTTGCCCCGCCTTGTTTGTTGTCGGCTTGTCCACTATTGAATTTAATAATGTGCAAAATTAAAGTGGAGCGAAAACACTCCACTTATCATTTTGTCAAATTATCTTATCATTTGGGCCAAGCGGCCTGTGTTAAGGCTTGTCTACCGCTTTATTATAAATGGTGGGTCATGGTGCGCCCTTGGCTGTGTACTCGCTCGGGGTGATGCCGAAGGTGCGCTTGAAGGCGCGTGTGAAGTTGGGTGCGTCGTTGTATCCGCACAGCATTGCCACCTCGGCGATGCTGAGCTCGGGGTGCCGGTCAAGGAAGTGACGCGCGCGCTTCATCTTGACGTTAAGGATAAATGCCGCGAACGGCTCGTCGCTCATCGTGGCAAACCGTGTGCGCAGTTGATAAGCGCTCATGTTCATTTGCGCCGCGATGTGTGTCGCGTCGGCCTCGCCACGGCTCACGAGGTTGTTGGTCACGGTGACTAACTCCTCGAGGAACGCGCGCTCGGCATCGGTCAGCTCGTCGGCACTTGTGGCACGCGTCGTTGCCACCACGTTGTCGTAGTGTAATTGTAGCTTGTCGTACTTGTCGCGCAACTCGTTGATGCTGCTCTCAAGGGCGGTGTTGATTGCCGATTGTCGTTGCTGCCGACGCCGCATCACCCACCACACGATGCCCGAGCACATCAGCAGGAAGGCGGCAACCGCAATGCCGATGAGCATGGTGCGGCGCCTGGCGTCGCGCACCTTGCTGTTTGCCTCCATCAGCCCCTCGTTGTCAAGCTCGGCGCTGGTGCGGCCTATGCTTTGGGCTGTCTCGATGTCGTAGAGCGAATCCTTGAGCGCCTTGTAGCGCTCCATCGCGCTCATCGCCTCAGCATTGTCGTGCCCCTTGAGAGAGTTGTAAAGGCCCAACTGGGCGTGACTCTCGTTGTACAGGTCGTGCAGCGAGGTGAAGATGCCGATCGCCTCGCGATAGCAGGCGGCAGCGGCATTGTTGTCGCCATCAGCCAGATACACTCCGCCCGACTGGTTGAGCGCGATGCCCAGCGACTGCTTGTTGTCGCTCGCGCGCAACACCGGAATCGCCTTGTCGAGGGCGGCACGCGCCTCGCCGGTGCGCTTGAGCCACAGCAGCGCGGCTGCCATCTGCGACAACCTCACGGCAGCCCTGTCGGCGCGGCCCAGGCTGTCCTCGATTTGCCACGCTCGCGTGGCATGCATCAGCGAGCGCTGCTCGTCGCCCATGGTGTGATAGACCTCGCTTGCCATGCCCTGCAGGGTTGCCATGCGTGAGGCGTTGCCGGCTCGTCGACACTGCTCAATGCCCTCGAGGATATACTTCTCGGCAATGGCGGGCTGGCGAGCGCCCATGTAGATGGCTGCCAGCGTGTTGAGGCTGGAGCTGATCATGTCGGGGTCGCCGCTGCGGCGGTCAATGGCGTTGCACCGCTTGGCGTACTGTGCCGCCTTGTCCCAGTCGCCCAGGCGAATGTTCACTACAGCCAGCAGGTTGAGGCAGTCGCCCGCGTCATCGCCGGTGTACAGTGGCAGCGCCCGCTCGCCGTAGCTGATGGCTCGCGGATATTGTTGACCGGCGTACAAGTACTCCGCCGCCCAGTACCACACGTCGCGGCTCAAGGTGTCGCGGGCGGTGCCGGTGGCGTAGGTGATGTCCTCGTCAATGAATTGCTCGTTGCGCAGTGTCTTGAAGAACGCGTTGGCACTCGCCACGTCGCGCTTGCGGTCAAAGGCGGCAAGCACACTGTCAACGGGTGTCGCCGCCGCGGCGAGTGCTATGAGTGTGATGAACAGTAGGCTGAGTTGTCGCATTGGTTTGTTGTCAGTGCAATGGATGGCGGCTCACGAGAAACGACTGCCGAACTTGCTGCGCACGTCGTTGACGTACAGCTTGAGCTTTTGCTCGTCGCTCTTGGGAATGATGAGCAGTGCATCGGGCGTGTCGGCGATGATGTAGTCTTGCAGGCCGCTCGCCACCACGAGCTTGTCGCCCTTGGCGGCAATGACGTTGTCGTGGCAGTCGTGCAGCACCACGCGCGTGTTCTGCACCACGTTGCCCTCGCGGTCCTTGGGCGACACGTCGTACAACGCGCCCCAGGTGCCCAGGTCGCTCCAGCCGAAGTCCACCGTCTGCACGCACACGTCATCAGCCTTCTCCATCACAGCGTAGTCAATCGAGATGTTGGGGCAAGCCTCGTAGTTTGTTGCCATGAATGCCTGCTCATCGGCTGTGCCCATCACGCTTGCGCCGCGGTCCATCACAACTGCTATCTCAGCCGCGTGGGTGCGCATCGCCGCGATAATCGCCTGCGCGCTCCAGAAGAACATGCCGCTGTTCCAGAAGAACTCACCGCTGTCAAGGAACACGCGCGCCAACTCCTCGTTGGGCTTCTCGGTGAAGGTCTTGACGCGGGCGAAGTTGCCGTGCAGGCGCTTGCCCACCTGGATGTAGCCGTAGCCGGTCTCGGGGCGCGACGGTGTGATGCCAAGCGTGAGCAGCGACGACGAGTTGCTCTCCACAAAGTCGAACGATAACTTGACCGCCTCGGCATACGCAACCGGATTGAGTATCAGGTGGTCGCTGGGAGCAACCATGATCGACGCGTCGGCGTTGATCGACGCGATGTGCCATGCCGCCCACGCGATGCACGGCGCGGTGTTGCGGCGCGCCGGCTCGAGCAGAATCTGCTCCGGCTTGATGTCGGGCAGCTGCTCTCGGATGAGGTCGGCGTACTGGCCATTTGTCATGATGATGATATTCTCGGTCGGCACGATGCCGCTCAGGCGTTCCACCGTCATCTGCAGCAGGCTGCGACCGGTGCCGAAGAAGTCAATAAATTGTTTAGGCTTGTTCTCGCGGCTGTAGGGCCAGAAACGGCTACCCACACCGCCGCACATTACTACGCAATAGCGGTTGTTATTCATAGGGTGTAGATTTGTTGATTTGTTAATAGTACTCATTATTTATATAACGGCTCCCCTCCGCAATTATTGTCAACCGCCAGCCGTCATTGTGGAAGTATATAGCGAGAGAAGCCGATGCCATGTGTCGCCATTATTAAAAGGAATTCGCATAATTCGCATTAATTAGCATTAATTTGCTTAATTCGCAATATTGCACTACCTTTGCAGCGGTTTTCGGTAGCCGAAAGCCAAAAATCTTGATAGACAATATTTTAAGTACCATAAACAGTTAGCAATAAGGATGGAACAATCCAAAGTCCAGTTCAGGCATAGCATCGTGGTGCGCTTTAGTGGCGACAGCGGCGATGGCATGCAACTTGCCGGCAACATCTTCTCGAACGTGTCGGCAGGTGTTGGTGACCAAATCAGCACTTTCCCCGACTATCCCGCCGAGGTGCGCGCGCCGCAAGGCACCCTCAACGGTGTGAGCGGTTTCCAGGTTCACATCGGTCACGGGGTGCACACTCCGGGTGATGAGTGCGACGTGTTGGTGGCGATGAACCCCGCTGCCCTCAAGCAAAATGCGCGTTTCCTGCACAAGGGTGGTGTCGCTATTGTCGACATCGATACCTTCCGCAAGGCGGACCTGCTCAAGGCGGAGTATGCCACCGATGACCCGTACACCGAGATCGGCCTCAAGGCACAAGTTGTCGAGGTGCCCATCACCTCGATGGTCAAGGCGGCGCTCGCCGACACCGGCATGGACCCCAAGAGTGTGCTCAAGTGCCGCAACATGTTCGCCTTGGGTCTGGTGTGCTGGCTGTTCAACATGCCGCTTGACAGTGCCCTGACGTTCTTGCAGCACAAGTTTGCCAAGAAGCCTGCCGTCTACGAGGCTAACGCGCGCGTGGTGCGCGGCGGCTTTGACTACGGTCACAACATCCACGCCACCGTCTCGACCTATCGCATTGAGACCGACGATGTGCGCCCGGGCACCTATACCGATGTCAACGGCAACACCGCCACCGCGTGGGGCCTGATCATGGCGAGCGAGAAGAGCGGCCTGCCTCTGTTCCTGGGTTCATACCCCATCACTCCGGCGACCGACATCCTGCACGAGCTTGCCAAGCGTCGTGACCTGGGAGTCAAGGCTTGCCAGATGGAGGACGAGATTGGCGGCATCTGCTCGGCAATTGGTGCCTCGTTTGCCGGACACCTGGCGGTGACCAGCACCAGTGGCCCCGGTCTGTCGCTCAAGAGTGAGGCGATGGGACTGGCTGTGATGGCCGAGCTGCCCCTCGTGGTGATTGACGTGCAGCGTGGCGGCCCCAGCACCGGCTTACCCACCAAGACTGAGCAGACCGACCTGCAGCAGGCTCTGTACGGTCGCAGCGGCGAGTGCCCGCTGGTGGTGATGGCGGCGCTTTCGCCCACCGACTGCTTCCACAGTGCGTTTGAGGCGGCCCGCATTGCCATCGAGCACATGACACCGGTCATTCTGCTCACCGACGCGTTTATCGCCAACGGCTCGAGCGCATGGCGCATCCCCGACGAGGATGAGTATCCCGCCATCAAGCCTAACCGCGTGCCGCAGGACAAGGTCGCAACGTGGCACGCCTACGACCGCGACGAGCGCGGTGTGCGCTACTGGGCGGTGCCGGGCACGCCGGGCTTGCAGCACCGCGTGGGTGGCCTCGAGAAGGACTACACCACCGGCGCGTTGAGCAATAACCCCGAGAACCACGAGCGCATGGTGCGCGCGCGTCAGGCCAAGGTTGACGCCATCGCCGCCGACATCGCGCCGCTCGAGGTCAAGGGCGATGCCGCTGCCGACACTATCGTCGTGGGCTGGGGCGGTACCTACGGTCACATCTTCACTGCCGTGGAGCAGTTGTGCAAGGCAGGCACTCCGGTCGCGATGGCTCAGCTGCGCCACATCAGCCCGCTGCCCGCCAATACCCGCGAGGTACTCTCGCGCTACAAGCGTGTCATCGTGGCGGAGCTCAACAGCGGCCAGCTGGCGCGTTACCTGCGCAGCCTCATGCCGGAGCTGAACATCCGGCAGCTGAACAAGGTGCAGGGACAACCGTTCATGGTGCATGAACTCACCCAGGGCATTACATCAATCATTAACGCAACTAACGAGTAACACACTATGGAGAATCAAGTCAATAATACCGGATTTGAACCGAAGAATTACAAGAGCGACCAGGTGGTGCGTTGGTGCCCGGGTTGCGGTGACCACGCCGTGCTCAACGTGTTACACAAGGCGATGGCCGAAATAGGTGTACCGCCCGAGAATATCGCGGTTATCTCAGGCATCGGCTGCAGCTCGCGCCTGCCTTACTATATGAACACTTACGCCTTCCACACCATCCACGGCCGTGGTGGCGCGGTGGCGACCGGTGTCAAGACCGCGCGCCCTGACCTCACCGTGTGGCAGGTGGCGGGCGACGGCGACTGCCTCGCCATTGGCGGCAACCACTTTATCCACGAGGTGCGCCGCAATGTCGACCTCAACCTGTTGCTGCTCAACAACAAGATTTATGGCCTGACTAAGGGGCAGTATTCGCCCACGAGCGACCGAGGCTTTGTCTCCAAGTCGTCGCCCTACGGCACGACTGAGGACCCCTTTGTGCCTGCCGAACTGGTGTTCGGCGCCCGCGGCACGTTCTTCGCCCGTAGTCTCGATGTCGAGCTCAATGTCAGCCGCGAGGTCATGGTGGCGGCTCATGCCCACAAGGGCTGCAGCGTCGTCGAAATTCTGCAGAACTGCATGATCTTCAATAACGGCATTCACAACCACGTGACCGACCGCGCCACGCGCGCCGAACGCACCATCCACCTGGTGCACGGCGAGAAGATGCTCTTCGGCAAGGACAATGAGCGCGGCCTCGTGCAGGACGGCTTTGGCCTCAAGGCTGTTGTCATCGGCGAGGGCGGCTACACCATCGACGACGTGCTCGTGCACGACGCTCACTGCAGCAGCAACTTCCTGCATCAGCAGTTGGCGATGATGGACGGCACCGACCTGCCGCTCGCCATCGGCGTTATTCGCGATGTGGAGGCTCCGACCTACGATGCCGAGGTTGCCGCCCAGGTCGCCGAGGTCCGCAGTAAGCGCGGCTTCAACTCGCTGCGCGAGATGATACTCGCCGGCGACACCTGGACCGTCCAATAACCACGGGTTGCATCACACAACTACCGCCGTGCAGCGCACCAATGCGCCGCACGACGGCATTTGTTATAGCCCCCCCGGACGGCTAAGACACATTTTTTTGTAAATTCTCGATTTGTTCAGTCAACACACAAATAAACTTGTGGTTTATAGTTGATTATTGCCCAAAAAATAGGGACACCAGTAAAAACCTGTGTTCAGTATGGCATATAACAGCTCTCTCCGCAATGCCGGGCAATGGTGACATCGAAGATGTCCGGCGGGACAATGCAGGGCAAGGGTGACATCGAAGATGTCAATCGGGCCGAAGGTCCGACTTCATGTTAAAGACCAT
>CAMHDX010000005.1 GCA_946183895.1 uncultured Porphyromonadaceae bacterium
ATCCTCCAATTTTTATAAATACTTTACCAGTAACTACATCAAGCTCAATTTTGTCAAAATATTGCTTTCCGTTGACAATCACGGGAATGTCTGCGGAACTTTGAGCGTTGAAATTTATGCGACCGTCGCCCAATGGATGTGGGGTTTTTGTTGGGTCACTTTTAAGTGTAACATAGCAAAAATGAGAAGAAGCAGTAAATTGTTGTAAAGCTTCAAAATGGTTGTTGGTGGTGCTAGTAAAATTAATCTTTATTGAATCGATGTCATTCTCTACGTCTTTGAAAAAGATCGGTTCTTGATTGCTTACACTATGTTGTTTTTGGCAATCATTATAGAAATCCAAAAATTGCAATTCAATTGTTTTACTCCTTTTGGACAACTCGCAAAATTCAATAGAAATTTGTTTCTTATTACCTGCGATTTTGGCAATTTTGCGTAGTTCAATTGGAGCGAGCAAACGATAGTAAATTTTCGTTTCTTCTGTTTCGGCGTTAATGTAGACGACAAAGAATGCTACTCCACCATTAGCCTGATAAATTTTAATGTCATTAACTTCAATCGGATACTTAATTTTGCGATTAGAGAAATCTTTGAATTGTCGTCCTTTAACTTGAACGGGAATAAAACCTATTAAGCCAGTTTTACTTTGCTTATCAGAGCCGCTTTTATAGAGAAACAACTTGCCATCCCAAACGGGTTCCTTATCGTTTTTAGGAATGTTTGGGGCAAGTGTTTCACTGAAGTTGAAATAGCCACTAACTGCATCAACACTTGCGTTTTCTATTTGAGTACTATTAAGTCGCCTTAGCATAAATCTGATTTAAGTTTAAGTATTTGCTGATGTAGTTCGAACTTGCGTCGTGGTTGTTTCTCTTTGCGCATTTTTGATTCGAGGGCGGCAATCAGCTTGCGCAGTTTCTCTTGCTGCTCGTCGAGCGTGATTTGCTCGGTGAGCGTGTTGCCGTCCTTGATGTCGATGTCGCCAATGGTGGTGACCATTGACTGCCAAACATCATCAAGCGACAAGCCATTGAGCGGTAAACTCGCTTCTGCGGCAGGTTGCCACGGAGAGAAGAATAGCCGCTCGTGGAAAATGGCGAATTGCACCTGCTCGTTGTGCAGAAGTGCGATGACCATTTTCTGCGGAATGAGTTTGGTCAGAAGTTCAATATTGCGGTGGTCAAAGTCACGGCGTTTGAGCAGGACCGTGACCACATAGATGCCTCGAATGTCAACCGTGGCCAGCGCAGGGACTGAGCGCGTGGTGATTTCGTGTGAAATCACCAGTCGGCTGATGTCCTCATCGAAGTGGTCGCGCTGCGCCGCCTTTAAGCCAAACATTGCAAAGATGGCTTTCTTCAGCAACGCCTTGTTGACCTCTGTATTTGCTGGCAGGTTGAACATCGGTTTACTTGATAACTAAAAAACAAATCAGCTCGAAATCGTCAAGCCCGGTGATGGGGTCGGCAAACAGCGAGCCTTGCACACCGCGCAGGAAACTGTCGATGTCGCTTTCCTGCTTGACGTTGATAATAGAATTGATGGCTTCGCCCAACAATTCAGAGTAACGCTTCATGTTGCGTCCGTCGCGCGTTTGCTTGTTGAAATCACGGCACAGCTCCTTGTCGGGAGTGTGCACGCCTTTGCACAACAAGCGCAAGCGGTCGAGCAGGTCTTTGGGCGCAAGGTGGTTGACCACCACTTCGCCCTCGTCGCTGATATAGACCATGTAGAACGGGTGCAACTGGTTCTTGTGGTCGATGTTCACGCCGTTGTTGCGGTTTTTCAGCACGAAGACCACGCCTGGAGGCGTTGCCTCGCGAGCCGCCACCACGGCGTGCAGTCCAAACGGCGTGTGCTCAATGTCGTGGCCCTGGTTGATGTATTCCAGCAGGTCAAGGCGGAACTCGTTCAAGCCCAAGTCCATGATGGAAACACCGCTGTTCATCTCCTCGATGTCAACCACTTCTTCCTGCAAGCGTTGCAGCTGCTGGCGGCGATAGTCGAGGTCGTCCTTTCGTTTTCGGAAAGTGGGTTGCCGTCGCCTGTGGCGGTGAGCACACTGGCTTTCATGCGTGCCTCGACGCGCTCTTTCAGATTGATGTACTCGTCAAGCGTCATGTCCGGCCAGTAGTTGACCAACTGAATGACGGCGTTTCGCGAGCCGATGCGGTCGATACGCCCGAAGCGTTGAATAATGCGCACGGGGTTCCAGTGAATATCGTAGTTGATGAGGTAGTCGCAGTCCTGCAAGTTCTGTCCCTCGCTGATGCAGTCGGTGCCGATGAGCACGTCAATCTCTGCATCGAGTTTCGGGTAGATTGCGGCTTTCTCTTTCGATACCGGCGAGAACAGCGTGAGAACCTTGTTAAAATCAAGTTTCTCACGCAGTTTGAGCGTACTGCGAGCCTCCACGTCACCGCTCACAAGGGCGGTGTGCAAGCCATGCTTTTCTAGGATTGCGGGAGCGAGGTTCTTGTAAAGGTACTCGGCGGTGTCGCTGAATGCCGTGAAGATTATCACTTTCTTGTTGCCCTCATTGATGGGGTTAGCAAACTTGTCGCGCAGGTCGGCAATTAGTTGCTGGAGTTTGCTGTCGTGTTCGGGCGTGATGTCGGCAAGCATGAGTAGCAGCAATTTGAGATTGTCAGCGTCTTTCTGCAAGAAAGTGCGCCACGACATATAATCGAGGTCGGCGAGCAAGATTTTATTCTTGCGTCGCCCGATGATTATATCATTGTCGGCATCCTCAATGTCCCAATCGGCGGCAGGCTCGGCAGCCATCATGCAATCGTCAACCTGCGTCTGCTCAACATGGCTGTCAATGCGTTTAAGCATTTCCTCAATGTACGCCGCGATGCGCTGCACAGTGAGGCGGAACGAGTTGACCGAACTCTCCAAGCGTTTGAGCATTTGTATGCTCATCAGGCGGCGAATACCTTTCTCGCGGTCTTCGATACTTAGGCGGTGGCCAGTGGCGGTTATCTCGTCCTCGGTGTCGATGCCGTACTTGTCTTTGCGGCTGTCGAGAATAAATGCCGACGGCGTGTAAACAGCGAGATTGAGCTGCTGCAGCTGCTCAAAAATCTCGTTGTAATTGATGGCTGTGTTCAGGTCAGTAAGTGGCGGACGGCGTGATATTGGCTTCAACCTTGTGGGGAACTTGCCAATGTCGGCGGTGTCGTAATACTGCTCGATGTGCTTTCGGCTTCGGGCAATCGTCACGCTGTCGAGCAGGGTGAAGAAGTCAAAGCTCAACATCGAGAGCAGCTGCTTGGTGGTGCGCTCCTCTTTAGGCAAGCGTGACCACTCGTTGTAGCTGCGCTGCGCCTTGCGGAAAATGTCGTCAACACTCGATTCAGTGTTGAGCAGAGCGTCAAGGCGTGCACTCTCACCTTCGTAGGCGAGTTGCAGCTGGTTTTTGAGGTCGTTGAAGCGGTTGTTAACCGGCGTTGCACTGAGCATGAGAACTTTCGTGCGCACGCCTGCACGGATGATTTTATTCATCAGTCGCAGGTAGCGGTTCTCACGTGGGTTCTCGTCGTTCTCATCGGTGCTGACTTTGCCGCCGTTGCGGAAGTTGTGGCTCTCGTCAATGACCACCAGGTCATAGTTCCCCCAGTTGATGTTGGCTAGCTCGCGTCCGTTGCTGCGCCCCTCGTCGCGTGACAGGTCGCTGTGGAAAAACACGTCGTATCGCAAGCGGTCGGCGACAAGCGGATTATTGAGATAGTTGCCGTGATAGGTTTCCCAGTTGTCGTGCAACTTCTTGGGGCAAAGCACAAGCACGTTGCGGTTGCGCCCCTCGTAGTATTTAATGACGGCAAGGGCTGTGAACGTCTTGCCGAGGCCCACGCTGTCGGCAAGAATGCAGCCGTTATATTTCTCCAGTTTATTGATAATGGCAAGCGCCGCGTCTCGCTGGAAGTTATACAGCTTGCCCCAAATCACGCTCTGCTTGAAGCCTGTCGCCTCGTTGGGCAGCACGCCTTCGCTGATGTCTTCAAGAAACTCGTTGAAGATATTGTAGAGCGTGACAAAGTAGAGAAATTCGGGAGCGTTTTCCTTATAGACATTGCTGATGTTGTCAATGACTTCTTCGGTGACTACTTGCAGCATTTCGCTGTCGTTCCAAACTTGTTCAAACAGCGTCAGGAAATCTTGTGAGGCCGGGAAGTCATTGCGCATGATCATCGTGTAGGCGTTGTCGCCCTGCTCGGTGCCGAGGTCAACGGTAGTGAAGCCGTTGACCGGCGCATAATTGGTCTGGTCAACGTTTATAAATCCCTGCATGAACTTGTTCGTGCGGTTGGATTTGAAGCAGACCTTTTGCCGAATCCACTCGGCGCACTCACGGGCGATGGCGCGTTGCGTGAGTTCGTTGCGCAGTTTGATTTCAAACTCCGAGCCGAATACCGTGCGTTCACGGTTGAGGCGCGGAATGTAGAACTCACGCTTCTGCTTATCCACCTTGTCGGTGGTAAAAGTCGGTGATGTGAAGATGAAACGTAGCTCGTCAATGCTTTTCAGACGTTCTTTCAGCTCTTGGAAAGCATAGATGGAGAAACAAGACGCAGCAATGGCAATCTTGCTGCCGTCCTGAATGACGGTGAGCAAGTCGTCGCGCAGTGTCATGGTCTTGTTGTCAATAAGTTTCATCAGCGTATTTATCAAAACAAACTCCAGTGCAGTGCCAGAAAGCCGACCAAAGCTTGTATCACTACAAAGGAGTTCGTAAGTCGTTAAGTTATATGTTGTCTGCGTAACGCAGTTAGGTCTTCTACTGGAAGAGAATAAGATTCTTATTCTAGGGACGACAAAGTTACAAAATTTATTGCAATCAAGGCATAGATTGCGATAAAGTTTTACCAAAAAAGTTCTGCAATGCCGTAAAATCACTCACGTCACAAAAGTGGTAAAAATGTCACTTTTGTGACGTAAAAGCCAGTCGGGCGACGGCTCGGCGCTCAAAAATCGAGACTGCCCTCATTGAGCAGGAAGTCCATGATGCCGATGGTGAGAATTGTCAGCGCGGGGTGGTGATGATGGTGTTGGCGCGTTGGTCTACGGTGGGGGCGAGCTTGCTGTCGGCTATCTTGCGGCAATTGAAGGTGTTGCCATTGAGCGACGAGACGGTGTTCTTGGCGCCGGTGAACAAGGTCGTGGCGCGCGCGTTGAGCGCGCACCGGTTGAGCCGCAGGTCCTTGACGGTGTTGAAGCAGGCGTTGATGGTGCCGGGGCCATTCACGGTGAGGTCCGATGCGCTGAAGCGCATATCCACGCCGGCCACGTGCGGGAAACATAGCTGGTTAAGCTTGGTGCCCTGCGAGAGGTTAATGGTGACGTTGTTGAGGTCGAAGTGCGGACTGGAAGCGCTCTTGCCGAATACTGAGAAGACCTCGGTCATCGACCACTTGGACTTGCTCTTGGGGTGAAGGTTGATGTCGAAGTTGAAGGTGACGCTGCTGAACACAGCGCGCGAGGTGCGACATCGTATGCCGCCAAATGCTCGGTCTTTCTTCACGTCAAACGTGCAGTCACTCATGCGGAACACATCGCCCGGCGCCCCCTCGGCGATGCTGAGCGTGAACTGCGAGCCGTCAAGCATGAAGTAGTCGTCGTTGATCTCAAAGTAGCAACGGTTGATGGCATTGTCGTGGAGCATTGAGCGGAATTGGGTGCCTGTCTCCTGCTTGGGACCGGTTGCGCAGCGCGTGAAGCGGCTGTCGCTCACGGTGACGTGGTTGCTGCACGTCGAGATGTCAATGGGCTGGAAACAGTAGTCCGATGTGATGTTAGTGGCGGTGCACCGGCTCGCATGGAACCCCAGCGGCTGATAGGCGATGTGGCTCATCGTGCAGCTGTCAATCGTGACATTGGTGGTGATGCGTTTGTCGCTGCGGGTGCCAATCATGATGCCTCCCTGCCGCATCTCGAAGTGGCAGTGGCGGATGTCAATGTTGCTGCTCGTCTTGCCGTCGGTGTCAACATACGCCCAGATGCCGTCATCGGCAACGCCGATGTTGGCGAGGCCGTCGCCTTTCATCTTGAAGGAGTTAGCAGTGGTGTATCGGACGCCGTTAAATGTCACGGGCTCTTTATCGTAAATGGGTGGGAAGTCGTGTGGCTCGTGGTAGCCCACCCAGCTGATGCCGTTGACCGACACATCATTGCAGTTGACTAGTCGCAGCCCCATAATCATGGTGCCTCCTTGCAGGCTCAGCCCCCTGGCGTCGTAGATGTGAACGAACCGTGTGCCCTGATTGTTGTAGAAGCTGCCGTTGAACGTGACGCTGACGCCCCGGCTATTGGTGAGGAACTGGGCGAGCTGCAGCCAGGCGCGTGAGTTGTCGGTGCCGCCGCGGATGCCTGCGCGTAGCGTGCGGCTCTTGATGACGATGTCGCGAGTTGTGGTGGTCATGTCGCCCACAAGGCCGAAGTTGGTCGCCACAACAGCGGAGTTGACTATCGTGGTGTTGAACGTGCAGTTCTCGAAGGCGACTTCGGCTCCATGTGGCTTGACCGTGATGTTGTCGCCGTTGATGGTGACGCCCACCAGCTTGCAACTCGGCTCAAAGGTCACAATGGTGCCCGCTTCGAGATTGAGGGTCCCGCCATACATGGTTTGGGACACGTTGAACAAGTGGGCGGCGGCACGGGCGCCGGAGGTCATGGGCGCGGCAAATGCGAGCATCAAGAGGGTCGTTGCCAAGATATGCGAGCTGAACCGATTCATAGTCATGAGTTCGTTTGATTAGTCGGGCTTGGTCTCGCTCAGTTGCGCATTGCGGAATGCGATGGTTATCAGCACCATGATTAAGAGGGCGAGAGGATAGTATAGGTGCGGCAAGAAGGCGATGGGCGCCACACCCGCCAGGCCTGCCGCCAGCAGGGTTTGCGCGCCGTAGGGCAGCACCGACTGGGTGATGCACGAGCAGGTGTCAAGCAGACTTGCCGTGCGGCGCGGGTCGATGTTGAACCGCGATGCGATGGAGCGCGCGACACGTCCAACGGTGAGGATGGCGATTGTGTTGTTGGCGGTGCAGATGTTCACTAACGCCACCAGACCGGCTATCGCGCCTTGAGCGCCGCGGGGGCTGCTCGTGCGGCGCGTGAGCAGTTGGATTATGAACGTGATGCCTCCGTTGTAGCTTATCACTTCGAGCAGACCGCTTGCCAACAGCGTGACTATAATCAGGTCGCTCATGTTCTTGATGCCGTCGCCCAGGGTGGTGCACATCTCGATGAGGGGCATGCCGCTTGAGCTCAAGCCGAGCACGATGCACATGACAATGCCCAGCAGCAACACCAGCAGCACGTTCATGCCGAAGGCGGCAGTCACGATTACGAGCAGGTAGGGTAGTACCAGCCACCCAGACGCGGAGGACTGCAGGGCGGCAACCGGCTCCGCTGTCATGTGATAGCCGATTACGCCGTAGACGACCAGGCACACTATCGCTGCCGGCAACGCTATGCGCAGGTTGGCGCGGAACTTGTCCGACATGCCCACATGCTGCGTGCGCGTGGCGGCAACGGTGGTGTCGCTGATGAAGGACAGGTTGTCGCCAAAGAACGAGCCTCCCAGCACCACAGCGACCATGGCGGCAACGTCACTGCCCGTTGCCACCGCCAGTTGAGTGGCAAACGGGGTGAGAGCGACAATGGTGCCGACGCTTGTCCCGATTGACATCGAGATGAAGCATGCCGTGATGAACAGCCCGGCAGGCAATGCCCATGGCGGGAGCAGGGCAGTGGTGAACTGGACTGTGGCGTTGATTGAGCCGATGCCGCTTGCCAGAGCCGAAAAAGCGCCGGAGAGGATGAAAATCCATATCATGTACAGGATGCCGGGATTGGCGGCTCCGTTCGAAAAAATCTCGATGCGCTCACTGACGGGCATGCGCCTCATGGTCAACAATGCCCACACGCTCGCGGCGATAAAGGCGATAGACAACGGCATGCGGTAGAAGTCGCCCACCGCCAGCGACACGCCAACGTACATCGCCAGGAAAACGACCATTGGCGACAATGCCAGCAAGCCGCGTTGCCATGTCACATGATTAGTCTCCATCGCGTTGCCATAGTACTTTCATCCGGTCGGCCAAGCGCGCCTCGGCGGGGGTGTCTTGCGGTTCCCACAGGCGCGGGTGATGCAGCTCGTCGGGCATGTACTGCTGCTTGACAAAGTGCCCCGGATAGTCGTGTGGATAATGGTAGTCGGCGCCGTAGCCGAGTTCGCTCATCAGCGCCGTGGGGGCATTGCGCAGGTGCAGCGGCACAGGCGCGTTGCCGGTTTGCTTGACCAGTGCCAGCGCCTTGTCAATGGCGAGGTAGGCGCTGTTGCTCTTGGGCGACGTGGCAAGGTAGATGGCGCACTCGCTCAGGGGGATGCGCCCCTCGGGCCAGCCTATCTTATTGATGATGTCAAAGGTGGCATTGGCGAGCAGCAATGCGTTGGGATTGGCCAGGCCGATGTCCTCGGCGGCGCTGATGCACAAGCGGCGCGCGATGAACTTGGGGTCCTCGCCACCGGCAATCATGCGCGCCAACCAGTAGACCGCCGCGTCGGGGTCGCTGCCGCGAACACTCTTGATAAACGCCGAGATGATGTCATAATGCATCTCGCCGCCTTTGTCAAAGGCGACCGGATTCTCCTGCAACCTGCTCGTGACAATATCGTTGTTAATCACCATCGGCTCGGTGGGACCCAGAGACTGATAGATCAAATCGAGAATGTTGAGCAGCTTGCGGGCATCACCGGCGGCAAACCGCAGCAAGGCATCGGTCTGCTCAATGCGCACCTCGCGGTCCTTGAAGATGCTGTCGGTCTTGATGGCGCGGTCGAGCAGCACCAGCAAGTCGCTGTCCTCAAGCGGCTTGAGCACATACACCTGCGCTCGGCTGAGTAGCGGGCGGATTACCTCGAACGACGGATTCTCGGTCGTCGCGCCTATCAGGGTGACAGTGCCGTTTTCCACCGCGCCCAGCAGCGAATCCTGCTGCGACTTGTTGAAGCGGTGAATTTCGTCGATAAACAGGATGGGGCGCCCGTGGGTGAACATGCTGGAGGCATCGGCGCGACAGCGGTCCAGCACCTCACGCACCTCCTTCACGCCGCTTGTCACCGCGCTCAGTGTGTAAAACGGGACTTGGGTTTGCTCGGCGACGATGCGCGCCAGCGTGGTCTTGCCCACACCGGGCGGGCCCCACATGATAAACGAGGACACATTGCCACTCTCAATCATGCGGCGCAACACAGCGCCTTCACCCACCAGGTGTCGCTGACCGATGTAGTCGTCAAGGCTGTGGGGTCTGAGGCGCTCGGCAAGTGGTTCGTACATATGGGTTTACAGTTGTTCGTCAAGTGAATGGTAGAATGCCTTGCGGGCACGATGCAGCAGGCCCAGCGCGCGCGGCATGATGTCCTCCACGACCGGGGTGCTGTCAGCCAGAATCTCAAACGCCACGTTGACAGTACCCTCGTCAACGTAGGCCTTCACGACCTTGAAGGCGCTGTTGACGGTATTCATCGCGTTGTATACGACAAGCCGCTCGCGGCTCTCGCGCGGAAAGTCATGAATGTAGGGTATCACGAGGCGGAAGTATTGCTCGTCGTTATCGTCGTTGACAAACAGATAGTCAAGGTCGTTGTACTTGAACGTAACGCCAAACTCCACCTCGCGATAGGCGATGCCGCGCTCGGCGAGAAAATCTATGACAAGTTGATTGAGTGACATACTCTTGAATTTTGTGTGATTAGCGTGAATTATGGCGCAGCTTACTTGAAGCCGATGCGCGGAATGGAGTTGCGGTGGTCCACATCTTCCATCTTGGCGCGCAACTCCTCGTACTCCTTGAGCAACTCGCTACGCACCGAGGGTCCGGTGGCGGCAATGGTCTTCTCCATCAACTCCTGCGTGATCTCCTCATCGTTGAAGGCGGCAATCATGGCGGCCTCGTTGACCACATAGGCGATGTCGCTTGCCACATATCCGTCGGCCAGCGTTGCCAGCTTGGCGCAATCAATCTCCTTGCAGGGACGGCCCTTGAGGTAGAGCTCAAACATCTCCTTGCGCGCCTCATCATCGGGCATGGGCACATACACCATCTTGTCGATGCGACCGGTGCGCAGCACTGCGGGGTCAATCTTGTCAGGGCGGTTGCTGGTCGCGATAACAAAAATGCCACGCTTTGAGCAGTTGTTCAGTTGCGAGAGGAACTCGTTGACCTCGCCTCCTTGATGCTCACCACCCCAGCCGGTGCGGTTGGGCACAAAGGCATCAAACTCGTCAAAGCACAACACCGTGGGAGCATTCTTCTCGGCCTTCTTGAACAGGTCGGCAATCTTGCCCTGCGTGCCGTGAACGTAGATTGAGCCCAAGTCGCTCGCCTTGACCAGAATGAAGTTGAAGCCGGTCTCCTCGGCAAACTTCTCGGCAAAGAAACTCTTGCCGCATCCCGGAGGACCGTACAGCAACATGCCGTTGGGGGGCGTGATGCGATACTTCTGGCTACGCTCGGTGTCTTTCAGCACAAAGATCACGCGCTGGGTGAGCATGTCCTTGAGTTCCTGCATGCCGGCGATGTCGGCAAATCCGTTGCCGCCACCGCGCTTGATGGTCACGCCTGCCTCGGTGTCACTGGCGCTCTCACGGTCGCTGCGATTGACGGGGTCATCGTCCTTGGTGCGAGTGCGTGAACCGGCGCCACGACCGGCGGGTGCTTGCGGCGCCTCCTCGCCGCCCAGGTCGCCGAGCACCTGAGTCACACGATCATAGCGGTCTGCGCCGGTTGCCGTCAAACCGCGCTCCAGCACATGCCTGAGCTCGGGCGTCAAGCCCTCAATGTCAAGGTCTAACGCTGTGCCGCGCGCCTTCTTGACTGCCTTGATCTTGTCCTGGCGTGTCGCATTGATGTCATACTGCGGCTCCCAGGGCGCCTTGCCCGCCAACATCGCGTACAGCACCGCGATGGCGCTGAAGATGTCGGAGCGATCGTTGTACAGGCCGCCAAAGGTCGAGTTGGCGCAATAACGCGGGTCCAGGTCGCTCGTGTCAAATGCGGGACTGCCGGCGGCACCGCGACCCAAGTGACCCATGTCAATCAGCTCGGGGATGCCTCCGGTCTTTTGGCTCAGCATGATGTTGCGGGGCGTAATGTCATTGTGCAACAAGCCTTTCTCGTGCAGATAGCGGAGGCCGGAGAGTATTCCCTTGAATATCTCGGTTGCCTCGGCAGGTGCGATGCGACCCTCGCGCTGAATCTTCTCCACCAGCAGTTCGCCGCTAAAGTAGATCGTAATCATGTATTGGCATGCCCCCTCGGCGGCGATAAATCGTCCCGAAGCGACATAGCTGATGATGTTAGGGTGCTTCAACTCGGCGCACTTGACAATCTCGCTCACCTCGCCATTGTCATTGAGAAGGCGGTCAGGAGTGTTCTTGATGATATATAACTTAAGGAAATAGGGTGTGCCGTTCTCATCGGCGAGGCGATAAGTCTCACAGTAATCGTTCGCGTTGATCAAAAACACCACTTTATATTTGTTCTCAATCGATTGGCCGTCTTTCAGTATGCTCATATCTTATTACTTTAGATGGTTTTTTGTCTCAATTCTAAATTATAGTGCAAAATTACGAT
>CAMHDX010000006.1 GCA_946183895.1 uncultured Porphyromonadaceae bacterium
CGGCTGTCCAGCAACGCCATCGGGTGGGTGATCTGGTTGGCGAGCGCAAAGCCGTCCCACGTGCCGTCTGCCTTGCGGTTGGGGCTATAGGTGGGGTTAAACGCCTGTGCCGAGTAGAACATCTTTTGGGGATCGAACACGGCGGTTTGTTGCTTCTCCACGTTGCTGAACATGCCCACATCGATGCGCAACAGGTCGCCGAACATCTTCTGGTACATGCTCATGTTGCCGGTGAAGTTGCGCACCCTGTCGTGCTTGATGATGCCCTCGTGGTCAATATAAGCCAGCGCGACGCGGTAGCCGCCGCTGTTGCTGCCGCCCGAGAACGCCAGGTGATGGTCGTGCAGGAAGCCGGTCTGCTCGATTTGGCGCTGCCAGTTGGTGTTGTATCCGCGGTCGACCGGCACGAGCGAGGCTGCCGACACAGCCGCGCAATATCCGGCGGCGTCGAGCATCTTGAGGTTGTTGCTCACGCTGGAGAAGCCCACGCTGCCGTTGTAGGTGATGGTGGCGCGGCCGGCACTGCCTTTCTTGGTCGTCACCTCAATCACACCGCTGGCACCGCGCGAGCCGTACTGGGCGGTCTGCCCGGCGTCCTTGAGCACATTGAAGCTCTCAATGTCGGTGGGATTGATTGACTGCAGTGTCGACAGGTCGCCGAACACGCCGTCAATGATGATCAACGGGTCGTTGCCGCCGGTGAGCGACGTGGTGCCGCGCAGGCGCACCGCGCTCATGGCGGCGACACCATTGCCCGACCGCTGCACGGTCATACCTGCCACCCTACCGTTAATTGCCTCGATGGGGTTGGTCACTTGCTTGTCGTTAATCTTGTCGCTGACCCTCACGCGGTCGCCGTCGGGCACGGCGAGGCTGAGGGTGTCGCTCTGGGCGAGTGCGCGGGGAACAAACAGCGCACAAGCCATTACGAGAGTTAACAGCTTGGTTTTCATGGATATGTTGTATTAGCGTTGATGTATCGTGATTTGGGTCGCGCCGAAGCCGTATTCCTGGAAACTGGCATCTTGCACCTCACAGTGGCTGTAGTGGCGCTTGACCTCCTCGAGGATGGCGCGCCGCAGCACGCCCTCGCCCTTGCCGTGGATGAACACGATGCGGCGGCCGGGCTCGCCCAGGTAGTCGCGCATGGTCTCGTTGAACTTGTCCAACTGGTAGTTGAGGATGTCGCCATTGGACATGCCGGCTGTCGAGTCGAGCAGCTCGTGGATGTGCAGGTCCACGACAACGGGCTCGCTTTGGGCGGGTTTGCGCTTGCGGTGCCGCGGCGACGTGCTCGCGCTGTGCTTGTTCTCGCCGTTGAGCACGGCTTGCAACTCGCCGCTGTCGATGGTGTATTTGCTCTCGGGACGGTCATTACGGGTGATGTCAACGGCGATGACCGGCACGTCGTAGTAGCGATGCTCTTGGAAGCAATGCAACTTCACGAACTTGTTGACATTAAGCCGTTTCTCGACCAACGCGGGATTCTTGAGCTCAAACTCCTTGCCCTGCTTGAAGGCGATGTACTGCACCGCGATGTGGGTCATGTCGTTGAGGTCGGCGTGTCCCACCTCGCCCAGGTCAACCTGTATATTAGGCTCCACGATGCCGTGCCAGCGCGTGGTCCACGTGGGGTAATCGTCGCCGCGCGTGAGGTAGGTGGCGTAGAGGAAGTAGTTGCTGTCGTTGGTCAGCGAGGCGAAGAAGGTGGTCGTGTTCAGGTGCTTGAGCTCGCGCGCCTCGTAGGCGACCACGATGTTGAGCCGGTCGCCATCGGGCTCCTCGACCACGGGCAGCGGCTCGGGCTTGGGCGGCGCTGCGGGTACATCGGGCTTGACCATCGGGGTGGGGGTGATGGGCCGCTCATAGCGTGATGCGGTTACCTGACCCACCACGACCAGGTCACGCTCTAACGCCGGACGCTCAAAGCCGTTGTCGTCTTCAACGTAGATGGTGCGACCCTCGATGCGGCTGACGCGACCGCCACCCACATCGTCAATAAATCTTACAATGTCATTAATCTTGATATTCATCGGTTAATCAGCTTGCTAAGTGGTTCTGTTGCCTATGGTCTCGTGTGAGAGACACTATTTCCAATAGCAAAAGTATGAATTTTTTTTCAAATACCGGCGCTTTGAACCGAAAAATCCAGTATCAGCTTAATCAAATAGTACAGTAAAGTGCAGTAAAAAAAACAACATTTGGTATATTCCGGATTATTTTCTTAACTTTGCAAATGAGTAATTCCGTTGTTGTCATGAATAGGACAGATATCACAAAATCGATTAGCCAAGCGCTACGTTCATTGGCAATGCCAATTGAAGTGCGTCTCTATGGTAGTGAGGCTCGAGGTGATTCTCGGCTTGACTCAGACATTGACCTGCTAATCCTCGTTGACCAACCCGTTGTAACCGAAAGCGATGAAGACCTCATCTTTACACCATTATACCAAATAGAGTTGGAAACAGGGGTGCTTATCAATCCCATCATCATGCCCAAACAGGAATGGGGTCGTCGCGTGAGTCCGTTTTACCTGAATGTTGAAAACGAAGGCATTAGGCTATGAATTTTCGTACACTAACCGATGAACAACGGCGCGACATCGTGCGTTATCGCATAGAAAGTGCCCAAAAAATGCTTTTGGAGGTTGAAAGCCATCGTAAAAACGGCTTTTACGACACGGCTGTCAACCGAATGTACTATGCGTGCTACTATGCAGCCACAGCCAAGCTGATTTCAATGGGCATAGCGGTAAAATCTCACGATGGGGTGCGCCATAGCTTGGGAAAACATGTTGTTCTGGCTGGTTATCTATCTCCAGATCTAGGTCGTTTCTATAGTCGGCTCTTCTCTAAGCGAAGTACAGGTGACTATGATGACTTTATCAATCACACTCAAACCACGGTAGACGAATTATTACCTCAAGCCCGATTGTTCATTAATACGTTAATTGGGCAACTTGATGAGTGGTTGCATGAGCAAATTTAGAAGTGCCAAGCAAAAAAGAACCATCCCTGTAGTTGAACAAAGCGGTTCTAATGGAGAAACTGTAATATATCAAGAGTTTTTAACCAATAACATTCAAGTTTATAAGTGCTTATAAACTTGAATGTTATATTTTTGCCTCGGCGGGTTAGCGGAAGGTCCACTTGGCGGCGATGGTGGGGATGGCGTAGAAGCGGTTGTTATTGCCGTGGCGGTTGTAGACGAAGTTGTTGCTTAACTCCACCTCGGTGCCAAGCGACAGTTTGACCTTTTCCCACCCCTTGATGGCATTGAGGTTGAACCAGAACTGCGGCTCGCTGAGCGTGATGAGTTTGCCGCTGACGTTGGGGTCACGCCATACATCCAGGAAGCCGGAGAAGGTGCACAGTCCGCGGCGCCCGAAGGTCGTGCTCCACACTGCTGTGAGCTGGAAGCTGTTGAAGCCGTCTATGCCCCAGTGGCGATTCTTGAAGTAGCGCTTGTACATCGCCTGGAAGGATAGGGTGGTGGAGTAGTTGGCGCTGTGCCAATTATACGCTCCGCCCACCAGCAGCGCGTGCTGAAAGCGCGTCGCCGTCCATGTCTCCTCATTGCTTGTCAGTCCGCCGTTGTACTCGACATGCGCCGCCCAGTGCTTGTTGCGGGTGATGTGGAACTCGCGCGAAATCTCCCAGTAGGCTCCGGCAACGCCATCGCGCTGATAGTCAATATCAACAAACAAGAACGTGCTGCCCAGTCCGTCGGGCTGGAACATCTCGACAGTGGTTGTCACGCTGGGGCGGCTGCTCAGGTTGCCGTTGATGGTGTGGCCCAGGTCGTAGTGCAACTGCACGTTCTGAGCCGACACCGTCATCGTCGCCAGCAATGTGAATATTAGCGGTAATTTCTTCATAGACAATTAATTGCATTTAACGAGCCGGATGGCGGCTCCGCCGCTGCGCGCGAGGTTCAGCGTGAGCGTGTCGCCGTAGCCCACCTCTACCTGGCGGATAGCCATTGACATCGGATTGGTGATATAGTCTGCCCCCGGGCCGTCCTCATAGATGGTGGCGATGTATCGCGCGTCGGGCTCGAGGAAGGTGAGAAGCACGGCGAGCGTGCGCGCCTGCTCGTTAGTCAGGCTGCCTATGAACCACGAGCCGCTGCCATCGCGCGCCTCGCGGGCAATGGTGACGTATTGTCCCACCTCGCCGTTAGGCACCACGGTGCGGCGCCAAGTTGTGGGGCACGACTCGATAAAGCTCAGCGCCGGGTGGTTCTCGTAGCTCTCGATGGCGTCGGCTGCCATCTGTAGCGGACTGTAGAGCACGACAAATTCCGCAAGTTGCTTAGCGATAGTCGATTGCGGACGCGTGCCGGGCACCACCTCGTCGCGGTAGTTGAAGATTGCCGGCGTGAAATCCATTGGGCCGGCAAGGCCGCGGGTGAAGGGCAGCGTGGCGGTGTGACTCGGCGGATTGCCGCCGTCCTCGCTCCACGCGTTGTACTCCTGACCCCGCACTCCCTCCTGGGTCATCAGGTTGGGCAGCGTGCGCTGCAATCCGGTGGGCATCATGGGCTCGTGGTTGTCAATCATGATGTGGTGGCGCGCGGCGCACTCGAGCACCTTGCGGTAGTGACGGGCGCCGAACTGCGAGTGCTGCAACTCCTCGCCGTTGAGCATCGCGCCCACATATCCGGTCTTGACCACCTTGATGCCCAAGCGCTCGTACATCGCGAAGGCGTCCTCCATCTGCTCCTCGAGCAGGCGGCTCTTGCCCCAGGTCTCGGTGTGACCCACGATGAACACGCCTTTGCTGCGGGCGTAGCGGCTCAGCTCCTCGATGTCGTAGTCGGGATAGGGCTTGGTGAAGCTGATGGTCTCGCCCTCGCCCCAGCCATAGTTCCAGCCCTCGGCGAGTACGCCGCTAAAGCCGTGACGGGCGGCAAAGTCGATGTAGCGCTTCATGTTAGCTGTGGTGGCTCCATGCTTGGGTCCCTGCTCCCACGTGTATTTCTTCTTGTGGATGCTCCACCAGATGCCGATGTAGCGACCGGGCTCAATCCACGACGTGTCGTCCCACGTGCACGGCTCGTTGAGGTTGAGCATCAGTCGGCTGGTAATCAGTTCGCCGGCATTGTGCGCCACGATGACGGTGCGCCAGGGTGAGAGCAACGACGCTCCCGCCTTCACCTTAGTGCCGTCTTGCCACGGAGTGAGTGTCGCTAACAAGCGCACCGCCCCGTCCTTGCCGGCGCGAGGGGTGAGGTTGAGGTCGGCATAGTCGACCAGCGCCGCCTGGTGGATGGCGAGCTTCAGGTCGGGTGCTGCCTCGATGGTGAGCGGCGTGTGAACGGTGTCCTTGGCGCTCAGCTTGTCGCAGGTGAACAGGTTCTCGTAGTAGATGGTGCGGTTGGTGGGAATGGACCATGCCGGCACGTCGGCAGGCAGCACAAATTCGGTCATCTCGTCAGTGACAACGATGTCGGGCAACGCCTTTTGGGCGGGAATTGAGTAGCGAAATCCCAGTCCGTCGTCAAACAGGCGGAATGTCACCGTCATGTTCACTCCGCGCTTGCCGCGATAGGTCACGGCGAGCTCGTTGTAGTGATTACGTATCGTCTCATCTTCGCCCCATAGGGTGGTCCACGTGTCATCGTGGCCTGTGCGGGTGCTCTTTGTGACCTTCATGCCTGACGCCAGGTCCAGGTCGCTGAGCGTGAAGCCCAGGCGGCTGGGGGCGAGCACGACGTTGCCGTCGCGTGACAGGGTGTAGTAGGGCACGCCGTGGTCTTCGCCGGCAGTGAGGCTCAGGTGGCCGTCGGGTGAGGTTAGCGTTAGGGGAGCCGCCGCGGCTGTCAGCGCGGTGATGGCGGCGAGGATGAGCGTTTGCAATTTGTTCATGTTCAATAGATTGTATGCTTGGTTATGGTTTGATTTCGGCGACAATGCCGCCGGGCACTTGGCGGGCAGTTGCTCTATGTTAAAAGCAAGGCGGGCAGGTGCCCGGTGGCGCCTGCCCGTCGTGCCGGTGGTTTAGCGGCGCTTGACGGTGCTGCCGTCAATCCAGTAGTTGATGTTGAGCTTGGACTCAACGTCGGTCTCAATGTCGTCTCGCAGGTTGCAGAAGAAGTCGATGCCGGTGCGCTTCTCCAACTCGTCGATGGTGATGTACTCGGCGTTCTGCTTGTCGCTCGCGCTACTGCAGTGATAGGTCCAGATGCCTACAGCCTCGTACTTGTCGTTATCCTTGTCGTAGGCCATCAATGCCATGTAGAAGTACTTGGGCACTATCAACCTGTTGTTGCACAGCGTGTTGAATAGGCCGTCAACCTGCTGGTTGTTGAGTGTCACCTTGTCGCTGATGGTTGCCGCCTTGACAATGTATAGCGTGTCGCAGTTGGCTGCCCAGGTGCGCACATCGCCTTCGAGTTGTGACCATTGTCCGCCGTTGTGGTATTGTATTTGCGGCTGGATGTTGCTCAAGAAGCAGGTTTGCTTGGACATCGCGGTGGTGGCGCGGCGGTCGGCGCTGGGGCACAGGTGGCCGCGGCTATAGCCGCTCTTGTCGTAGTCATCAAGGGTTGAGCGCGTTAGCTCGGGCAGCTCGGGATCTTCCTTGAAGTCGTCCTTGCGCTCAACGTTGCTCACGCGGTTGAGCGGGTTGAGCTGATAGCACGTCCAGCGGTTGGCTATCTTGTTGTTGTCCCACTCCAGGGCGTAGTTCACGCCGTAGCCCTCGTCGTTCTCTTTTTGCACCCACGACATGCCGGAGCTGTCGCTGATGCGCGGGAACTCCAGGCGCCAGAAGCCGTAGCTCTTGGGCGTGCCGGTCATCGAGCCGGTGTTGGTGTTCCAGTAGTCGCTCAGCTGGTTGCGGTTGATGTTGTCGTCCTCGACAAAGGTGTAGACAGCCGTGACGATTTCGCTCGTCAGGTCGTTGCCTATCGCCATCGCCTTGACCGTCTTGGTCTCGTTGACGGTGAAGGTTACCGGCGACGTGCCGCTGCGCGATTCGGTGGTCGGGTCGCTGCCGTCGGTGGTGTAATAGATAATCGCGCCCGGCGTGCCGCACGTGATTGTCACTGTGGTTGACTTGCTGATGTTGCGCGAGCCCGGAGTGATGACGGGGGCCTCAATGTCAACCACCTCGAACGATTCCATCTGGCTGTACAGGAAGTCGATGCTCTGGGTGGAGTTCTTCACATAAATCTTGACACCAATGCCGTTGGCCGAGCCAAACTGGCCGCCCACGTAGCGGACACCGTCCAGGTCGGCTAACTCATATCGGTACACCTCGCCGTTCTTGAGCGTGATGGATATTGACTGCGCGTTGGCACTAAGTCCGATGATGGACATCAAGGCGACAACGGCAAATGCTGCTATGTTATTCCAAATAGTCTTCATAGTCGTGTCCTCCTTTCTTAGTGCTTAATGGCCTTCTTGCCGTTAACAATATAGATGCCAGCAGGCAACTGGTCCCACTCGCATTGCATCTTGACACCCATCAGGTTGTAGATGCCCTGTGCGCGCGCTGACGGCTTGTCAACGCGGATGTCGTGCACGGCGGTAGCGAGCTCGCTGCCGTCGCCCTCGAGCACGAGGCGCACGCCCTGGAAGCTCGGAGTGAGCAGGTAGGCGTCGGTGCCGTTGAGTTCGACGTCAAGGGCATTGCTCCAATTGCCGTTGCTGTCCATCACCTTGATGGTGTTGTAGTCGTCGTGCATCGTTGTCGGGGTGAATACGCCGGCAAAGCTGTACACATTATTGTTAGCCAGCGCGCGGCGCGGTCCTCCGCTCCATGCCACCGGACCGTTGATGGTGCGGCGCTGCGGCACGGGGTCGCCGTTGCGCAGGGTTGTACCCGACACCAGCACGTACTCCATGTCGGTGTTGGCGTTCACCAGGTAGGGGAGGCCTGCCTCCATGTGGTCGGTGGGGCGGAACACCATGTTGCCAACCTCGGTATTGCCGTCCATGGGCTCGCCCTCCTTCAGATCGACATACTCCAGTATCTCGCCGTCAAAGTCGTCGATGTCCATCGGCACGGTGATGGGGGTCCACAGCCCGGCAGTGAGCGAGCGCTTCCACAACACGTTGACATCCTGCTGGTTGGATGCAGGTAGCACGAAGTCCTTAGTGGGGTTGACCACGATGACCCATGCGGGCTCGTCGTCCTGAGCGGTGGGCTGCAGTGAGGTGGCACCGGTCACGATGCCGCTCACGTCGACCAGCGCGCCCTCATAGGCGTTGACGCCCTCAAGGGTGATGTTGTCGGTGCCGATGCGCACATCGCTCACACTCACCCAGTCGGCAAGGTGCTCGCCCAGGGCGTCCACCGTGACCTCGGTCGGAGCGGTCGTCGCCTCGGTCACCGCGTCGGCGATGACGAGGTAGTCGGTGTTGGTCAGCTCGTTGTCAACGGTGAACAGCGGGGTGCCGGTCTCGCCGTCGGTGTCAAACTTGCCGATAATCCAGCCGGCAAGGTGCTGGTTGTATGCCAAGTCGCGGCTGGGCTTGATGCCCTTCATCAGGATGGCGCCGCTGTTGTCGCGCACATAGGCGTCGGTGGTGCCTGCCTCAGCGCCGGCGCTCACGTGGAGCACGCGCGCGTTCGCCTCCTCGGCAAGGAACAGGCGCACCGTCTCGCCGGCGGGAACTTGCTTGAACTCGGCGATGCCATTCACTGTTGTGTACTCAGCCTCGCCGGTCGATGCCTTGAACAGGTACACGTCCTTCTGGTTAGAGGCAGCTGCCGTGGTGTAGCACGAGATCAGACTGCTGCTACTGTTGTAGCGCATCACATTGGGATAAGTGGCATCGGTGTTGAACACGATGGTGGCAACGCCGTCGCTGGCGATGCTGATGCTCGCCTGGGTCTGCTCGCTATTGTAGTTGCTCAAATACTTGAGGTGGTTGGCGCCCGAGCTCTTGGTGCCGGTCGCCGCGAGGTATTGCCCGTTGTAGATCTCGCCGGTTGCCATGAACGACCATGCGCCGGTGCTGCCGGTGAGCTCATACACCTCGACCTGCTCGCTCGGGGTGATGACGTAGTAGGCGCCTTTCTTCACCACAGCGACATCGGTGATTTCGCGGTTGTTAGCCTTCTCGGCGGTGCTGATGGCATAGGCTTCGCCCACAGTGCCGGCGGTGGCTATAAGCAGCCGGTCGCCCTCGGCAAGGTCGTCAACATCGGTCACGAGGACATAGTCGCCCTCGGCAACTGTGGTCGAGCTGCCATCATCGGTGATGGTGTAGGTCGCGGTGGCGACATCGCTGGCGATGCCGTTCTTCACGGCGATGGCCTTGAGGGTGTGGGTTCCCACTTCGCTGAAGGTCACAATGGTTCCGCTGGGCGAGGCGAGCGTGGGCTCAAACCCCTCGGTGGCGTAGCGGATGGTGGCGCCGGCGGTGGCGCACGACATTGTCACCTGGATCGCCGTGGTGCTCTCGGTGCCGCTCGGCGGGTCAAAGGTGGGCGCGTCGGGCTTGCTCTGCGCGTCGGCCTCGGTGATAACCATTGACGACAGGCACAGCTGCCCTGCCTTGTCGGAGCCATCGCTGCCATAGTTGGCTTTGTCGCCCACGGTGAAGATTACGCTTGTGGAATTGCCTGTCCATGTGACAGTTGCGTCGCCCTCGGCCTGCGTGGCAATCGTGCCGTTGTTCGCGGTGATGGGGGCGAGACGCTTCTTGCCCTGGGTGGACAGATTAATCACGATGCTGGTGAAGGCAGTACCGCTCGTCTCAACAGTGAGCGTGCCCTTGGCGTAGACGCGCAGGTCGGCACCATTGGTGTTGTAGGCGGGATTGGTACCTCCGCTGTTCTTGAGTGCCGTGAGCGAGTAGGGCGATGCTGTCGCCGTTAGTTCGCCGCTCTCGGGAGATGAAAATGTCAAGTCGCTCATGGTTAGCGTCACCGTGGCTGCCCACGCCGACGTGCCGAGCAAGACTGACATCAGTAAAATAAGTAGTTTTCTCATAGGTTATTGTGTTTTTAGGTTGTTGGCGGTACAATAATCTGCAAATTTATAATAAAAACTCGAAAGTTCGCCAAAAATCGCCGTTTTTTTTAAATAAGGTTAATTATTCACAAAAAAACAACAGCGTAATTGTGGCATTTTTAATTTCTTTTTATTACTTTTGCCACCACTAATGGTGTCCCCATACAGAACTCTGTGAGAACCGCCTTACGATGAAAATAACAAACAATTCATAACTGTTTTTTTTAACTAACTATTAATCATTAACTTTTAAACAACTGTAACATGAAGAAATTCTTCTCTTTATTGTTGTTGATGGTAGCCGCGACTGTCGGTCTGCAATCACAGGCAGCTATGTTTCTGGTTGGTGATGCCTTCAATGGGTGGAATGAGAGCGGAAACGTTCAAATGACCCAGGATGGCAACATCTACAGCTGGTCCGGTGAGCTTGCAGCCAACAAGTACTTCGCGTTCTTTAAGGACAGCGAGGGGTGGAACTACCAGCGAGGCCCCGCTCGTGGCAACGACTCGGCTCCACTTGGCGACTGGGAGGACACCACGTCCGGTGGAGCGTGGAAGACAACCGCGGCCGGAACCTACACCATCGAGTATGATTACTCGACCGACAAAGCCCGCATTGTTGTCGGTACGGTGGTGGAACCGGACCCGTTTGACGCCGACGCGTTGACGTTTGTCGCGACGGGAGATGCCGTTGGTGGATGGAACATGCCGCCGACGGTTGTCTTTACCAAGAACAACGATGGCACTCATTCTCTCGAGATTGATGCCACCGCTGCGGAGTTCAAGATTGCGGGCGTGAAGGACTACTCCAACCTCGGTTGGGGTGACTTTGACGCTGGTGTGTATGGTGGTGCGACGCTCGCTGTCGGTGACAACACGCTCACTGCGGGCGAGACCGGTAACATGACGATGCCGCAGGGCGGCACGCTCGTGCTGACCATCAGCGACGTGACCGAGACCTCTTGCAAGCTTAACATCGCTGTTAAGCAAGAGGCCGAGCCTGCCTACTATCTTGTGGGCGATTTCAGTGGCTGGGCCGAAAGTGACGATTACAAGTTCGTGAAGCAGAACGACGGAAGCTTTGAGCTTACGGGCATTGCCCTTGAGGCCGAGACTGAGTTCAAGATCAAGAACGAGGCCGGCAAGTGGCTGGGCGGTGGCAGCGAGGCTGTCTATGAGGTGCACCGCGGCTGGTGTGACAACCTGCCGTTGGATGCCGACATGGCTTACAACTTCAAGCTTACCGAGGGTGGCACGCTGACCTTCAAGATTGCCGATGGCAAACTCTTTGTCAGCGGCTTTGACGAGCCTGCGGCTCCCGAGCTGACTGCTGTGCGCCTGACCGGCTCGTATGAGCAGCCGTGGGGCGAGCAGGAGAACTTCCAGTTCACCGCCAATGCACAAGGTGGCGGTTGGAACCTGAGCGGACAGCGCATTGAGGCTGGCTTCCAGTTCAAGCTGGTAGGCACCGAGACCACCGGCGAGCAGAGTGCCGACAAGTGGTACGGCGCTGCCGATAGCCAGGGTGACTACTGGATTACCGCTAACACTCTGGGCACGGCCATCAGCCTCGCCGAGGGTGACGCGGGCCAGCACTTCTTCATCGAGAAGGGTGGCGAGTACACCTTCGACTATGACCCTG
>CAMHDX010000007.1 GCA_946183895.1 uncultured Porphyromonadaceae bacterium
ATTTATAATAAATTATGAATTTTATCCACAGCCTGTGAACAAAGTGCAAAGTTAATAATTTTATATTAATTTTCCCAACTGTTGTTGTGGAAAAGTGGGTTTAAAAATTATGGAAAACTTTGAGCTAAATAATTTTGAATTGTCGATGATTGTCCTATAGGTTGACCGGAACTAAAAATGCAAATAAAGTTATTATTTTTTTTGCACAAGTTTTCCACAGCCCATCCACACCCCAATGTGGATAACTACCGGAACAAAAAATAGTCACAAAAGCGGGGCAATGCGCACTATAACCAAATTAATTTTGTATTTTTGCAGTTTGAATTAGAGACTATTGAATATGGACGATAAGTTTGACGATTATTTTAACGATAATAATGCCGCGGCTCCCGATAGTAACGCCGATGCCCCCAAGGTTGAGACAGCCGGCGAGCGCGAGGAGCGCAAGCTGGAGGAAGCCACTATTGAGCGCAGCCACAACTGGTTTCGCACCTCGCTGGTGACAATAATTGTACTTGTCATCGTGGGTGCAGTCGTCTGGCTGTGGCAGTTGTACTGGCGGCCCTACTCGCAGGAGGTGCGCAAGGGTTATATCACCGCAGTCAAGTTGCAGGGCAATGTGTTCAAGACCTACGAGGCGACTATGCTCGAGGTCAGCTACGTGGGCAACGGCTTCCACATCGACGACACGGTGCAGTTCTCCATCACCGAGGATAGCATCGCCATCGCCGCCCAGATGTTTCAAGGCAACGGCAAGCGAGTGGCGGTGGGGGTGAAGCAATACAAGGCATCACTGCCCTGGCGCGGCGACAGCAAGCTGGTGGCGAGTTCGCTCACCGCCGAGGACGGACAGTTCGGCACCGCCAATGACACTACGATAAGCGATAACCAATAAATTAATTCAATTTTATAAGGTTCTAAAACCTTATAAAACTTAAAGGTTAAAGTTTAATGTTTAAAGAGATTTTGTTCTCGTCAGTTGATTGAGATAGTTGCCTTTAAAGTTCAACGTCATTCTCTCTAAACTATAAACAATAAACTCTAAACTTCAAGTTTTGATATTTCAGAAACTTAAATAAATTAAACAATAACCACGACGAGCAAGATAACTTGCTGAACTCAGATAATAAATAATGAAAGATAAAAGATTCAAGCGTACGCTAGTCACGACAGCATTGCCCTACGCCAACGGACCGGTGCACATCGGCCACCTCGCCGGTGTGTATGTTCCCGCCGACATCTACACGCGCTACCTGCGCTCGCTGGGCGAGGACGTGATCATGATTGGCGGCAGCGACGAGCATGGAGTGCCCATCACCATCAAGGCGCAGAAGGAAGGCGTCACGCCCCAAGACATTGTTGACCGCTATCACAATATAATCAAGAGTTCGATGGAGGGATTAGGCATCTCGTTTGATGTGTATTCGCGCACCACGAGCGCCACTCACCGCCAGATGGCGAGTGAGTTCTTCCGCACACTGTACGACAAGGGCGAATTCATTGAGCGCACCACCTCGCAGTTGTACGACGAGCAGGCAGACCAGTGGCTTGCCGACCGCTATGTGATAGGCACCTGTCCCCACTGCGGCTTTGAGCGCGCCTACGGCGACCAGTGCGAGCACTGCGGCACTAGCCTCAACGCCACCGACCTGATTGACCCGCACAGCGCCATCACGGGCAATGTGCCCGTGTTGCGCGAGACCAAGCACTGGTACATGCCGCTTGACAAGTGGGAGCCGGCGCTGCGCGAGTGGATTCTCGAGGGCCACAAGGAGTGGCGCGCCAACGTGTACGGTCAGTGCAAGTCGTGGCTCGACGAGCACCTGCAGCCGCGTGCCGTCACCCGTGACCTCAACTGGGGCATTCCCGTGCCCATTGAGGGTGCCGAGGGCAAGGTGCTGTATGTGTGGTTTGACGCCCCCATCGGCTACATCAGCAACACCAAGGAGCTGTTGCCCGACACGTGGGAGCAGTACTGGAAGAGCAGCGACACGCGCATCATCAACTTTATCGGCAAGGACAACATCGTGTTCCACTGCCTGATATTCCCCGCGATGCTGATGGCTCACGGAGGCTATCAGCTGCCCGAGAATGTGCCGGCTAACGAGTTCTTGAACCTTGAGGGCGAGAAGATCTCCACCAGCCGCAACTGGGCAGTGTGGCTCAACGAGTACCTTGAGGACTTCCCCGGCAAGGCGGACGTGTTGCGCTATGTGCTCACCGCCAATGCGCCCGAGACCAAAGATAACGACTTCACGTGGCGCGACTTCCAGGCTCGCAACAACAACGAGTTGGTCGCGATTTTGGGCAACTTTGTCAACCGCGCGTTGGTGCTTGTGAACAAGTACTGCGGTGGCGTGCTGCCCGAGCGGGGCGAGCTTGCCGAGGTTGACAAAGCGGTGCTCGACGAGGTTGCCGGTTACCGCGAGCGCATCGGTGACTTGATTGAGACCTTCCACCTGCGTGATGCCCTCAAGGAGGTGATGAACCTGGCGCGTGCAGGCAACAAGTACCTTGCCGACACCGAGCCGTGGAAGGTCGTCAAGACAGACGCGGCGCGAGTGGACACCATCATGAACATCGCCATGCAGATTGTGGCAAACCTCTCGATAGCCATCGAGCCGTTCATGCCGTTCAGTGCCGCCCGCTTGTGCGAGATGCTACTCATCGAGCCCATGAAGTGGCCGCAACTGGGAGGCGACAACCTGTTGCCGGTGGGTCACAAGGTGAGCGACAATCCCGGCTTGCTGTTTGTCAAGGTTGAGGACGCTGAGATTGAGGCACAAGAACAGCGCCTGCAGCGCATCAAGCAGGAGAACATCATCAACTCGTGGCGTCCGGCGCCTGTGGCTCCGGCTATTGACTTCAACGACTTCCTCAAGCTCGACATCCGTGTGGGCACAGTTAAGGCGTGTGAGCGAGTCAAGAAGGCTGACAAGTTGCTGCAGCTGACGCTTGACGATGGCGCCGGCGAGCGCACCATCGTGAGCGGCATCGCGCGCTACTACGACCCGCAGGAGCTCGTGGGCAAGCAAGTGTGCTTCATCGCCAACCTGCCGCCACGCGTGTTCAAGGGCATTGAGAGCCGCGGCATGATACTCAGCGCCGAGGACGCCGACGGGCGCCTGGTGGTGATAGGTCCCGCGGGGGCGGTGCGCCCGGGCGTGAGCGTGAAGTAATGCACAATGCAGAATTCACAATGCAGAATTCACAATTACGGAGCTTTACAGATTATAGTCACGATTGAAATTCAAAATACGGATTAAAAAACTAATTAAATAAACATATACAACATGGAAGTAACAGGTAAAATCATTCAAAAGTTAGAGTTGCAAAAGGGTGTGGCTCGTTCGACCGGCAAGGAGTGGCAAAAACAAGAGTATATACTGGAGTACTCTGAGCAGTCATCGTCGTTCCCCCGCAAGATGTGTTTCAGCTTCTTTGGCGATCGTGTCAACGAGAACAACCTCGAGGTGGGCGATACCGTGAAGGTTTCGTTCGACATTGAGAGCCGAGATTACAATGGCCGCTGGTACACCGACATCCGCGCTTGGCGTGCTGAGAAGGTAGACACCGGCGCTGCACCCGCCGCCGCTCCCGCACCCGCCGCCGCTCCCGCCGCACCCGCCGCACCCGCGCCTGCCGGACCGGCTCCCACGCCCGAAGCCTTCGGTGCCGACGCTCAAGACGATCTCCCCTTCTAAATGAAACCGGAGGAAATCTCTATACTAAGCTCGCTGGGCGGCCATCACAAGGCCGCCCTGGTGAGCCTTGTCATTGAGGTGGTCAATGCCGACAACGAGGTGACCGGGCGTGAACTGGGCGCGGTCAACCAGTTTCTCATGAATATCGGCATTGACGACCATATTTATGAATTGGGAAAAAGGTTTGAATTTGACCTGGCGCTTGAGACCCTTGCGTTGACCGACAAGGCAATAAAAACCGCCGCGGCCAATCTGCTCATTGAGATTGCCGAGGCGGATGGTACCGTGCAGGTGGCTGAGCAGCGGTTGCTGCAGCACGTCCTGAGGGTGTTCGGTCTTATTTAGCGAGCTCAAAGCCCACGCGCACGCCGTCAAACTGCTTGCTCAAGTCGCCCACCGCCTTGATGGTCGAGTTGCTGCTGAGCGCGCTCACTGTTTGGAGCACGTTAAGCAGTTTTTTGCTCTCATAGGTTAGTGCCAGTCCGCTCGAGGTGCGGGTGATGTAGGCGGTCATGCTCATGATAGCCATTTTCATCTTGATGCAGCCCGAGTCGGCGTCGTAGGTGTAGGTGCCGCTCAGGGGCAGCCCGTCGATGCGTGCGTTGAAGGTGTTGTCCTCGTTGAACACAAATCGGGTGTTCGACGCGCTGATGCCCACACTCTGATAGGCAGGCGCGAGTTTGCTCTTGACGTTCTCGGCGGCGACATTGCCACCGGCCTTGGCGAGCAGGTTCTCGCTGGTGAAGGCGCACCCCGGGGCGGTGTAGCTCCATGTGCCGATGAGCTCGCTCTTATCAATTTTGAAGTGACCGATAACCATGTTGAGCAACCCGCTGGCGGTGTTGCTGCTGCCCAATGAGCCTAGAACGTTGCCCAACACGTCGCCTATCGACGTGTTGCCGCTTGTTGTGGTGCATGAGGGTGTCGCGATGAGCGCAATTGCCGTGAGGCAGGTTAGAATTGTTTTTTTCATAATGTGTTGAATTTTGATTTTGGTTATTGAGTGGTGGTCACTCGATTGTATGTGTTGAGTTTAGAGCCAGCCGTTGTTGCAATACCACTCGATGCTTTCTTGCAGACCGTGCTCCAGGTCGTATTGCGGATTAAAGCCGAAGTCGCGCTGTGCGGCGCTGATGTCGCACTGCCAGTTGCGCTGCTTGAGGATGTTGAATTTGTCACTGTTGAGTGTAGATGGCTTGCCGGTCCATTTGCCCCACCGCTCAGCCACGGCGCACACCGCCTTGACCACCCACAGCGGGCACTTAATGGGAATGACCAGCGCCTTGCCCAGCAGCTTGCGCGCTAACTCGCGAAACTCCGCCTGGGTGTAGGACCGCGGCTCGCTGATGTAGTAGGCGCGACGTAGCGGACCACGCTCCAACGCGTCCATCACCGCCGCGGCAAGGTCCTTGACATAGATGAATGTGAGCAACTGCTTCTTGAAGCCCACGCCGAAGTCCACACCGCGATTGATGCTCTTGAGCATCATGTAGTAGTCGCGCTCGTGAGGGCCATACACGCCCGTGCAGCGAAAGATGGTGTAGGGCATGCCCTCGATTGACTGCAGATAAGTCTCAGCCTTGAGTTTTGACGTGCCGTAGCGGGTGTTGGGCGAGGGGATGCTGTTGTCGTCAAACGGGGTGTAACCCACCTCGTCGCCGGCTCCCATCACGCTCAGACTGCTCATGAGCAGGAACACCCGGGGTAGCGCGCCCAGTCCGCGCAACACGTCGACCAGCATCTTCATGTAGCCATAGTTGATGCGCTCAAAGTCCAGATAGCCGGTCGCCTTGGTTGCGCCCAGGTTGTGGACAATGTAGTCCCACGTGCCGTGCTCCACAATGTGATTGCTGATGGTGCTCTCAAGTGACGCGTAGTCGGTGAAGTCCAGCACGATGAAGTGGATGCGCTCGTCGGTGAGAAACTCGCGGCTGGTGGTCGCACGCACCGCCGCCCACACCTCCATGCCGCGTGCCAGAGCCTCGGTGACCAGGTGGCCACCGATAAATCCGCCCGCGCCGGTGATTAGTATTTTGCTCTTAAAATTGTCGTTCATTCCATTGTGAGTGTGTACACACTCTATAAATTGTCGCTCGCCCGTTGTTACTTTTTCTCAACCAGTTTGACCACGCGCTCAATGATGACGTCGGGCTCGATGTCCAGGCAGTGCTTGTCGCCGTAGCGGCACTTGTTCTCGCCGTAGATTGAGCACGGGCGGCAGTCAACGTCGTCGCGGCCCACCGCGTTGTCAATGCTTTGTCCATAGCCCAGGAAGCCGCAGGCGGGTGTTGTGGCACCCCAGATGCTCACTACGGGCAGTCCCACCAGCGATGCCAGGTGCATGTTGGCCGAATCCATGCTTATCATCGCGTCGCAGCGACTCAGCACCGCGAACTCGTCAAGAAAGCCGTGCCTGATTTCGGCCAAGCTCACCACGTGGTCAATGTTCTTGCCCAGCGGGCGCAGTTTGATTTTCTCTTGTTTGCCGCCACCGAGCAGGAACACGCGATAGTTGGGCTTGGAGGCGAGCGCGGCAATCACCGTTGTGAGTTTGTCGAACGGATACTCCTTGACCGCGTGGCTGCTGAAGGCAGACACCGCTATCCAGCGCTCCTCACGTCCCTTTTCGGGCGCGAGAGCCGATTCCAGCGGCTCGCTCATGCCGTCGGTGATGGTCGTGAACTCGTTGGGTGCCGGCAGGTTGAGGCCTAGCGCGGCAAACACGTCGCGATAGCGGGTGGCGGTGGTGGGCACGATGGTGTCATCGCGATGCTTGAGCAACTGGCGGCGCAGTGCGCGATGCTTGTTGATGCGGGCAACCTTGACGCCCTTCAACTGCAGCCTCAGGTCCATGGTCCACGAGCGTAGCACCCCGTGCAGGTCGGCAACCGCGTCAAAGTGGAATTCGCGGTGCAAATCGCTAGCCAGACGCCACATCGCGCGCAGGCCCATGTGCTTTTCGCGCACATTGATGCCGCGCACCACCAGGTTCTCGGGCGCGTTAATCATCATTGTGGCGGGCCACTCCTGGGTCAGCATCACAAAGCGCACGTCGGGGTTGGCGCGGCACACGGGGTACAGCACCGGAATGACCATCGCCACATCGCCCAGGGCGGTGAAGCGTATCACCAGGATGGTGCGTTTGTAGGATTGATTATTTGTTTCCATAGAGCACAGGATTGGTTTCGGGGTCGTTATACATCTTCATTTGCAGGTACACCTTCATGTACTTGCGTCCGGCGGCGATGTCGGCGAGCAGCTGGTCGATAGCCGTGCTCAGGTCGACGCGCTGCTCAAGCAGCACCGCAAGTTTGTTTTGGCAACGACCCTTGTGCTCGGCGGTGGCATCGTCGCGCAGCGTCTGCTCGCGCATGTGCCATATCTTCAGCGCCAGGATTGACAAGCGGTCAATCGCCCACGCGGGGCTCTCGGTGTTGATGGTGGCGTCGGGCAGCGGCTGCACCTCGCTGTACTCTTGTCTGAACCACGCGTCAATGCGCTCGACAAGGTCGGTGCGGTCCTGATTGCTGCGGTCAATGCGGCGCTTGATGGCAAGCGCCTGCACCGGATTGATTTCAGGTGCGCGAATGATGTCCTCCAGGTGCCACTGTACGGCGTCAATCCAGCACTTGTCGGCAAGCGTGCGGTCGATTGACGACGTGGGGTACGGATTGTTGAACACCGCGTCAACGTCATCGGTGCGATGATACAATTCAACGACGTAGTCGAATATCTGGTTGGCTTGTTCACTAAAAGTCATTGTCGTATGTATTGTTGTTTAACGTTTTGTATTTACAAATTATGCATTGTGCATTGTGCATTAAGCCTTGTTTCTCGCTCCGGTGAGCCATGGCGCGTAGCGCAAGATGAGCACTGCCGGCGGATAGCACGCGATGAACACCACGATTGCAATCAGTGGCTTGAACCACCAGGATTGCTCGAAAACCTCGGTTGTCAGCAGTCGCATCAGTGCCACCTTGCACAGCCCGATGCCGTAGTTCTGCATGGCAAGGTAGGCGAGGCTGGCGGTCGAGACTGTTGTGACCCACGCGCATGAGCCGTAACGGCCCGTTAGCCACCTGCACAGTGCCGCCAATGGCACTATGAGCAAGCCCACAGCGAGCAGATTGAGAGCGGCGTAGGGCATTGTCAAGTAGCCGTAGTGGACCACCGCCAGGTACATCAGCGCCACGCTCGCCACCAGTGCTACGGCGGCTACAGGTAGCTTTATCTGCCGCTCGTCCAGCCAGTAGTCGCGGGTGAGACTGCCGGTGACAAACAGCGGCAGGTAAACCAATGCGTTGCTCATGTTCCACACCCCGAAGCCGGGCAGCAAACGGCTTGCCACGGCAAGCGCGAGAGCCACGGGCAGATGCCAACGGCGCGGCAGCCACCGGTCGATGATGTAGTACAGCACCTGCATTGACACCAGGCATGCCACAAACCAGAATGTGCCCACCACCGTGTGCGGCTCGCCACGCAGGATCTCGACAGCCGGTTGCCACCAGGGCATCGTCAGGTCCTCACCGCCTGCCAGTCGGCGTCCCACGATGAGCCACAGCACGTAGAAGAAGGCGCTGATGGCAAAGTAGGGAACCAGCAGGCGTGACCATCGAGTGGCGACAAACGACCGGAAGTCGGCGCGATAGCGTGCGGCTTTATACAGTATGCCCGACAAGACAAAGAAAGCCGGCATCGCCAGGTCCACAAGCATCTGGTCAAACACCGCCACGCGAGGCTGCGAGTGGTGGAGCACTATCAGCGCCAACAAGATGACCCGCGCGTAGTCCAACCACGGCAGGCGCGGCGTCATTGCCGATGATGCTCTGTCAGGAAGCCTGTTCACAACCTGCGCTTGTCAATGTCATTTACTCACCTTGAATTCGGCGGCGTGCTCCTTCAGCTTCTTGTTGACAAGGTTTTGAAACTCTTTGCCCTTGGCCTCATCAAGGCTGTTGTAGTACTTGATAGCATCAAGCAGTGCCTGTGATGCCTCGTTTTGTTGCTCCTGGGTGGCACTGCCCGTGAGCAGCGCCTTGGTGACAGCCAGGCTATTCACCACGACTGCCTCGGCATCGGCCTCGAGGTCGCCGGTGGGCACAAATTTGCTTTGACCCGTCGGTGCCGCTGCCGGTTGGCCGGACTGCTGAGCCTCGACAGCGGCAATGGAGTCACCGCCTGCGGCTTGCTTGTCGTCCTTGGTGCCCGAGGTGCTGTCGCATGCCGTCAGCATCGCCGTCATTGCGAGCATTAATAATAACTTTTTCATAATGAGTGAGTTTGTTCAATTCACAAGATGAACTGAGGGTTATATGGATAGTTGAAGCGGCATTGTCACCCGTGTTGTGGGCGGCAGTGCCGCTTTATCAGTCAGTTAGTTGATGATGTCAAAGCCGGTGTAGCGGCGCAGGCATTCGGGAATGACGATGCCATCAGGCGTCTGGTTGTTCTCGAGCAGTGCCGCCATGATGCGCGGCAGGGCGAGTGCGCTGCCGTTGAGCGTGTGGCACAGGTGCGGCTTGCGGTCCTCACCGCGGTAGCGGCAGTGCAGGCGGTTGGCCTGATAGGTCTCGAAGTTGCTAACCGAGCTCACCTCCAACCAGCGGCCCTGGGCGGCGCTGTACACCTCAAAGTCGAACGTGATGGCGCTGGTGAAGCTCATGTCGCCGCCGCACAGGCGCAGGATGTGCCAGGGCAGACCCAGGCTCTCGAGCAGTGACTGCACGTGGTCCTTCATCTCCTCCAACGCGGCGTAGGAATCCTCGGGGCGCTCAATGCGCACAATCTCAACCTTGTCGAACTGGTGCAGGCGGTTGAGGCCGCGCACGTCCTTGCCGTAGCTGCCGGCCTCGCGGCGGAAGCAAGCCGAGTAGGCGCAATTCTTCTTGGGCAACTCCTCACTGGGGATGATCACGTCGCGATAGATGTTGGTCACGGGAACCTCGGCGGTGGGAATCAGGTAGAAGTTGTCCACCTGGCAGTGGTACATCTGGCCCTCCTTGTCGGGTAGTTGACCCGTGCCCAGACCGGACGCCTCGTTGACCACGTAGGGCGGCTCAACCTCGACGTAGCCGGCCTCGCCGGCGCGGTCCAGGAAGAACTGAATCAACGCGCGCTGCAGCCGCGCGCCCTTGCCGATGTATACCGGAAATCCGGCGCCGGTAATCTTGACGCCCAGGTCAAAGTCGATGATGCCGTACTTGCGAGCCAGCTCCCAGTGGGGCAACGCGTCCTCGCCCAGTTGAGGCATCTCGCCGCCGGTCTTCTCAACGATGTTGTCCTCGGCGGTGCGGCCCTCGGGCACGCCCTCGTAGGGCACGTTGGGCACGCTGAGCAGAATCTCGGTTATCTTAGCCTCCACCTCGGCGAGGCGGTCGTCAATGTCCTTATTGGCCGTCTTGAGGGTGGCGACGCGCTCCTTGGCTTGCTGTGCCTCCTCCTTTTTACCCGCCTTCATCAGCGAGCCTATCTCGCTTGCCATGCGGTTGAGCACAGCGGCGTTGTCGTCGCGGCTCTTTTGCAGCGAGCGGCGCTCCTTGTCCAGTTCTACTACGCGAGTGATTGCCTCGCGACCGTCAAACTGCTTGACGGCGAGGCGCTTGATGATTAATTCGGGGTCGTTGTTTATTTGTTGTAATGTTAACATTGTAATTGTGTTTCTCAAGCCCGCTGAGGCTTGAATTTATTGTTGGGTTATAATGTTTGTTTAGTCCTCAAAGTCGATGGCCGACTGTTGTGCGCCGCCCTGTGCCGGCTTGGCGTTGCCCGCGGGCTTGGCGGGTTGAGGCGGAGCCGGAGTAGCGACCGGCTGCGACGCGGTGCCGCGATGGCGCTCCTTCATCTCGTCAACCTGGCGCTTGACCTCTTGCTTGCGGTCAAACGTGGGAGTGCTCTCAAACAGGTCGAGGATTTCGTCGTCGTCAACGGTGTCGGCGTCGAGCACGATGTACAGCGCGCGTTGGCCTTGACGATGCTTCTCGTCAATCTGTGAGTCGCCGTAGATTTCGCGCAGCCTCTCCATGTTGTTGCGGTCGTCGGTGTCGGTTGTGCCGGCGGGTTGACTTTGTGGGGTCGGCGGGTTGTTGGCAGGCTGCGGTGCCGACTCGGTCACCGCCTTGAATTGCGGCTGCACCGGCTTGCTGGGCGAGCTTGACACGTCAAAGCCCGAGGCGAGGATTGTGACCTTGATGCGGTCGCCCAGGCTATCGTCGACCGTCATACCGGTGATGGTCTTCACCTCGCTTCCAAAGTTTGCCATGAACTTGGAAATCTCGTTGAGCTCGGCGGCACGCATCTTGTTGGTGGCAGTCCTGCTGTAGCACACGTTGAACAGGATGCGCGTGGAGCTGTACACATTCTGGTCCTTGAGCAGCGGCGAGTTGAGCGCGTCGGCAATAGCCTTGGTAACGCGGTTCTCGCCCTCGCCATATCCGGTGCTGATAATCGCCACACCACCCTTGCGCAGCGTGGTGTTCACATCCTTGAAGTCAATGTTGATGCGTCCCGGTGCCGTGATCATCTCGCTGATGGAGCACGCGGCGTTGGTCAGCGTCTCGTCGGCCTTGGAGAAGGCGTTGTCCACATCCAAGTCGCTGTATATTTCAATCAGGCGCTCGTTGTTGATAATCAGCAGCGCGTCGACATATTTGCGCATCTCGTCGGCGCCCTTGAGCGCCTTGAGTATCTTGTTTTGTCCCTCAAACAGGAAGGGGATGGTCACGATGCCGATGGTGAGCAGGTCGCGGTCCTTGGCGATGCGTGCCACCACAGGCGCCGCGCCGGTGCCGGTGCCGCCACCCATGCCGGCGGTGATGAACACCATCTTGGTGCC
>CAMHDX010000008.1 GCA_946183895.1 uncultured Porphyromonadaceae bacterium
CCGAGGACTACATCAACGAGGCCCTGCAGTGGCTGGGCATCGGCATCGACGAGGGTGTGCGCGAGGGTGGCGACTACGGCCCCTACAAGCAGAGCGAGCGCCGCGACATCTATCGCGTGTACGTCAAGCAGCTGCTGGACGCCGGCAAGGCGTACATCGCCTTTGACACCCCCGCCGAGCTCGACGCCAAGCGTGCCGAGGTCGCCAACTTCCAGTATGACGCCTCCACCCGCGGCATGATGCGCAACTCGCTGACAATGCCCGCCGATGAGGTTCAACGCCTCATCGATGCCGGCACACAGTATGTGGTGCGGTTCAAGATTGAGCCCGACCGCGAGGTGGTGGTGCACGACTTGATTCGCGGCGACGTGACCATCAAGAGCGACATCCTCGACGACAAGGTGCTGTACAAGAGCGCCGACGACCTGCCCACCTACCACCTCGCCAACATCGTCGATGACCACCTGATGCAGGTTAGCCATGTGATTCGCGGCGAGGAGTGGCTGCCCAGCGCCCCGTTGCACGTGCTACTGTACGAGGCATTCGGCTGGGCGGACACGATGCCGCAATGGGTGCACCTGCCGTTGCTGCTCAAGCCCGACGGCAAGGGCAAGTTGAGCAAGCGTGACGGCGACCGCCTGGGCTTCCCGGTGTTCCCGCTCAACTGGACCGACCCCGAGAGCGGCGCGTTGAGCAGCGGATACCGCGAGGCAGGCTATTTGCCGCAGGCTGTGGTCAACTTCCTGGCGCTGCTGGGCTGGAATCCCGGCGACGACCGCGAAATCATGTCGATTGACGAGTTGATTGAGGCGTTCTCGTTTGAGCACTGCTCCAAGAAGGGCGCCAAGTTTGACTTTGAGAAGGGCAAGTGGTTCAACCACGAGTACATCAGCGCGATGAGCGACGAGGACCTGGCTGCATTGTTTGCCGCCACCGAGCATGGCGCCGAGTGCCTTGCCGACCACGGCATGGACTACCTGACCGCGGCAATCAGCCTGGTCAAGACGCGCGTCAACTTTGTGGGCGAGTTGTGGGAGCAGATCCGCTTCTTCTATGTCGCGCCCACGACCTATGCCGAGAAGGACGTGCGCAAGCGCTGGAAGCCTGAGACACCCGCCATCCTGACCGAGCTGATTGAGGTGCTGCGCGGCATCGAGCCGTTCACCAGCGCCGCCACCGAGCCCGTGGTGCTGGAGTGGATCAAGTCGCACGAGTACCACCTGGGCAACGTGATGAACGCCTTCAGGCTCACTGTGGTGGGCGAGTGCAAGGGGCCGCACATGTTCGACATCATCGAGGTGCTTGGCCGCGACGAAACCATCAAGCGTTTGGAGCGAGGCATCTCCACCATTGTGCCTGTCGAGTGAGATGAAACATCGATTGTCCATATTGATGATACTGCTGTGTGCTGCCATCGCGCCTGCGGTGGTGGCACAAACTGTGCTGTGGCATGTAGGGTTCGAGACACGGTTTGAGAACCGCGAGGGCGGTGACGAGCTCACTCCGGACCAGACGTTGTTCTACATCCGCGTGTCCCCCCAGCTGGGCATCACGCTGCCGCATGACGGGCGCCACGCGCTCATGGCGGGAGCCACGTGGTTCCAGCCGGTCAACGACAACCTGGGCGGCTACAAGATACTGCCCACCGTCTATTACCGCTACCGCGACAAGCACCAGACCCTCGCCATTGGCTACGTTGACCGCGACCTCACCCGTGAGTTGCCGCGCTACCTAATGAGCGACTCGATGCGCTACTGCACGCCGGTGGTACGCGGCGTGCTGTATCGTCGCCACGGCGACCACGGCACGCTGCAGGCGATGCTCGACTGGCGGCAGATGCAGTCGGCCAATCGGCGCGAGGCGTTTGTGGTGACGGCGAGCGGCTACTATCGCCCGGGCGGACTGCGCTCAGCCTGGTGGCTGGGCGGTCATGTGCAATACAACCACCTCGCCAAGAGCAAGAACGCCGACGACAGCCAGGGAGTTAACGACGACGCCATCATCAACCCGATGGTGCGCTGGACGCCGAGCCGGCACTGGAGTGTCGAGGCGGGCGCGATTGTGAGCCTGCAGCGGGCGCGTGTCGACCACAAGTGGCACACGCCGTGCCGCGCCGTGGCTCGCGGGCGGTTCCACAACCGGCGCTTTGACATCAGCGAGGAGGTTAGCGGCGGCAAGGACCTGTTCCCGCTCTACAGCCGCTTCGGCAGCCTGCTCAACCTGGGCGACCCCTACTACTGCTACAAGTTCTACAGCCGCACCGACGCTCACGTCATCATCTTCAACAAGCACGGCATTGACCTGCGCGCGGGCGTCTCGCTGCATGCCACCGACAAGACCTTCGGGTGGTGGCAAACCATCAAGGCGTCGATCACCCTTGACGGCAAGTTTAACAAGAAATCAAGAGTCAAGTAGATGGACTTCATTTATAATCTGGGCATACGCGCCTACCGGCTCGCGGTGCAGGCGGCGTCGTTGAGCAACAACAAGGCGCGCCTGATGCTGGAGGGGCAGTCCCGCACGTTCGACACGCTGCGCGACAACCTCGAGCCTGACGGCAACTACATCTGGGTGCACGCCTCGTCGCTGGGCGAGTTTGAGCAGGGCAGACCACTGATTGAGCGCATCAAGCGCGAGACACCCGACGCGCGCATCCTGCTGTCGTTCTTCTCGCCCTCGGGATTTGAGGTGCGCAAGGACTACCCGCTCGCCGACATTGTGGTGTATATGCCCTTTGACATCCCCGCCCAGGTCAAGCAGTTTCTTGACCTGGTCAAGCCCGCGGTAGCCATCTTTGTCAAGTATGAGTTCTGGGGCAACTACCTGATGGAGTTGGAGCGTCGCGGTGTGCCCACCTACGTGGTGTCAGCAATCTTCCGCCGGTCACAGGTGTTCTTCAAGCCGTGGGGAGGCATGTTCCGCCGCATCCTGCAGTGCTTCACGACCCTGTTTGTGCAGAACGAGCAGTCGCGCGAGTTGCTTGCCTCGATAGGCATCACGCGAGTGGTGGTGGCGGGCGACACCCGCCTGGACCGCGTTGCCGACGTGATGAACGACAAGCGCGAGTTCCCAGCCATTGAGGCACTCAAGGGCGAGAACACGCCGCTGCTGATAGCCGGCAGCACATGGCCCGCCGACGAGGATATCATCATTCCGTTTTTCAACAATCACCCTGAGTGCAAGATGGTGCTCGCGCCTCACGAGTTTGACCGCGACCGCCTGATGGCCCTCAAGGAGCGCTTCACGCGCCCGGTGTCGCTCTACAGCGAGACCTCGCCCGAGCAGGCGCGTGGTCTCGACTGCATCATCGTTGACAGCTTCGGAGTGCTGTCGGCGATGTACCGCTACGCCACGATGGCGTATGTGGGCGGCGGCTTCGGCAGCGGCATTCACAACGTGTGCGAGCCCGCCGTGTACGGCATTCCGGTGCTCTTCGGCCCCAACTACCGCCGATTCCGCGAGGCAGTCGACCTCGTGGCACAGGGCGGTGCCGTATCCATCAGCGACCGGCAGGAGTTTGGCACGGCAATGGGCCTGCTGCTCACCGACAAGGCCGAGCGCCTGCACGCCGGCAAGATAGCCGGAAACTACATCGCCTCTCACATGGGGGCGACTGATATTATCTACAAACACATTTTCCAGTCATGAGCAACACCACTTTTCGCCGGCACGAGCAAGTGCCCGCCCACCTGTATCGACCCGAGAACGAATATGACCTCGCGGCGCTGACACGCTTTGAGAAGGTCTACACCAAGGTCATGGCCACCGCCGATGACGGCGCGCGCGACGCCGCCGAGGACATCGCGCACGCCATTCGCCGCAATGTCGCCGACAAGGGGCGCTGCGTCATCGGTCTGGGCGCCGGCAAGTGCGTCCTCAAGGTCTACGACGAGCTGGTCAAACTATACTTTGCCGACAAGGTTAACTTTGCCGACGTTGTGTTCTTCAACATCGGCGAGTTGGGTCTGGGCGAGCCCAACGACACAGGCAGCACGATGTCGCGCCTACGCAATCACCTGTTCAACAAGATTGAGGTGAGCGAGGGCGCGGTGCACACGTTCTCGAGCGAGGCCAACCAGGAGAACGTGCACAAGTTGTGCAAGGCTTATGAGAGCGAAATCGCCGAGCAGGGCGGATTGGACCTGGTGATATGCGAGTTGACGCGCACCGCGTCGCTCGCCTTCAACGAGCCGGGTGCCACCGCCTCGTCCAAGTGCCGCCTGGTGCTGCTCAGCGGCGAGACCCGCCATCGCGTGAGCGAGTCGTTCCAGCGCGAGACGCCTCCCGCCACCGCGGTGACACTGGGCATCGGCAACCTGCTGGCGGCGCGCCACGTGATTTGTGTAGCGTGGGGCGTGGACAGCGCCGTGCCGCTCTATGACGCCATTGAGGGCCGCATGGACGAGCACGCGCCAGCCAGCTACCTGCAGATGCACGACAGCGTCAAGATTATCGCGGACCTGGAGGCGGCATCGCGACTGACGCGCATCCGCTACCCGTGGCGCGTGACCAACTGCCGGTGGACCGACAAACTCATCAGGCGCGCCATCGTGTGGCTGAGCGACCTGACGGGCAAGCCCATTCTCAAACTCACCGACGTGGACTACAACGACCACGGCCTGGGCGACCTCGTGGCGCAATATGAGAGCGCCTACAACGTCAATATAAAGATATTCAACGACTTGCAACACACCATCACCGGCTGGCCCGGCGGCAAACCCGACGCCGACGATTCCAACCGGCCCGAGACCGCGCTACCCTACCCCAAGCGGGTGCTGGCATTCAGCCCGCACCCCGACGATGGGCGGAACCCTGCAACGCCTGGTCCAGCAGGGCCACGACGTGCACGTTGCCTTCCAGACCAGTGGCGATGTCGCTGTCGCCGACGAGGACCTGGAGCGCACCATGATGCTGGTGGACAAGATGGCGCAGCACTTTGCCATCACCGACGTGAGCAACGTGCTGGCGAACCTGAGCAGCCACATCCGGCACGACAAGGACGTGCCCGACGACCCTAACATCCGCTTTGTCAAGGGTGCCATCTTTACCTGCGAGGGCTACATGAGCTGCCAGTCGCTGGGCGTCAAGCGCGAAAACATTCACGAGTTGTCAATGCCCTTCTACCAGCAGTCGCCCGATGGCATGGGTCGCGTGGGAGAGGGCGATGTGGCGACCGTGGAGCAACTCATCAGGCAGATTAAGCCGCACCGCATCTTTGTCGCCGACGACCTCAACGACCCCTACGGCACCCACGAGCGCGCCTCGCGGGCGGTGATGCTCGCCCTGGAGAACCTCAAGGACGAGCCGTTCATGCAGGGCTGCCGCGTGTGGCTCTACCGCGGCCAGTGGGGCCAGTGGAACGTCGACCGCGTGGAGATGGCGGTGCCCATGAGCCCCGAGGAGTTCGCGCTCAAGCTCGACGCCATCATCAAGCACCAGAGCCAGGTGCACGACGCGCCGCTGCGCAACACTCCCGAGGGCAAGCTCAGCTGGCAACGCACCATCGAGCGCAACCGCAACCTCGCCGACCACTACAACCGGCTGGGCCTCGCGGCATACGAGGCCATCGAGGCGTTTGTCCGCTACCTGTAACGCCCCCTCGCCCACCCGCTTTCTCAGAGTAATCAGAGTAATCGGAGTAATCTGAATAATCAGAGTAATCAGAGTAATCGGAGTAATTATTCGTTTTCATTAGGACTTCATTCGTTTTCATTAGGATATTATATGGCAAGAAAGAAAAACAATAGCGCCAAGCTCCAAGGCGAACAACGCGATCTGCATGACCGCGTCATCAATTTTTTCAATAGTCAGCACAACGAGACATCGTTCAACTACAAGCAGGTGTCGGCAGCCATTGGCGCCAACACGCCTCGCGCCCGCGCCCTGGTGGCGGAGGCGCTCGAGCTGCTCACAATTGACGGCTTCCTCGCCGAGACCTCCACAGGCCGCTACAAGGCGGCAGGCCACAACGTGGTCGCCGAGGGTGTGTTCGTGCGACGCAGCAACGGCAAGAACTCGGTGCTGCTTGACGAGCAGCCCACCGAGCCCATCGAGGTGGCGGAGCGCAACTCGATGCACGCGCTCAACGGCGACCGCGTGACGGTGCACATCAGCGCGGCGCGCGGCGGCTGGGCGCCCGAGGCGCGCGTAATCAACATCATTGAGCGCAAGCAACAATCGTTTGTCGGCATGATCAAGGTCGAGAAATACTTTGCCATACTCAACACCGACAGCAAGTTCCTCGCCACCGACATCTTCATTCCGCTTGACAAACTCAAGAACGCCAAGACAGGCGACAAGGCCGTGGTGCGCATCATCGAGTGGCCCGAGGACGCCAACAGCCCTGTGGGCGAGGTGGTCGATGTGCTGGGCGCGGCAGGCGAGAACAACGCCGAGATTCACGCCATCCTCGCCGAGTACGGTCTGCCGTACAAGTACCCCGAGAACGTGGAGCGCGCGGCGCGGCGCATCGACCCGGGCATCACACCCGAGGAGGTGGCCAAGCGCGTGGACATGCGCGCCGTGACCACATTCACCATCGACCCCACCGATGCCAAGGACTTTGACGACGCGCTGTCGCTGCGCCGCCTGGACAACGGCCACTGGGAGGTGGGTGTGCACATCGCCGACGTGTCGCACTACGTCAAGCCCGGCGGTGTGATTGACACCGAGGCGTACGACCGTGCCACCAGCGTCTATCTGGTCGACCGCACCGTGCCCATGTTGCCCGAGCGCCTGTGCAACTTCATCTGCTCGCTGCGCGAGGGCGAGGACAAGTTGACCTACTCGGTCCTGTTCGAGATGGACGAGACGGCTCATGTGCTCAAGTACAAGATTTGCCACACGGTGATCAACAGCAACCGCCGCATGGACTACGACGAGGCGCAACGCGTCATCGACGGCGAGGAACACCCGCTCATGAGCGAGATTCTGGTGCTCAACAGCCTGGCTCAGCAACTGCGCGCCAGGCGGTTTGCCGAGGGCGGCTCGGTGACATTTGACCGCCCGGAGGTCAAGTTCGAGATTGACGAGAACGGCAAGCCACTGCGCGTGATCCAACACATTTCCACGCCTGCCAACCAGCTCATCGAGGAGTTCATGCTCCTTGCCAACCGCACCGTCGCCGCCCACATCGGCAAGCCTCACGGCAAGAAGCCCGTCAAGGCGATGGTCTACCGCATCCACGGCGAGCCCAATGTGGACAAACTCGCCAACCTGGCGCAGGTGGCGGCGACCTTTGGCTACAAGGTGTATGCCGGCCAGGGCAACGCGCGCAAGGTGAACCTCTCCATCAACGACATGCTCAAGCGCTCGGAGGGCAAGCCGGAGCACAACCTACTGTCTATCATGGCGATACGCTCGATGGCTAAGGCGGTGTACGATGTCAACAACATCGGGCACTACGGCTTGGCGTTTGACTACTACACTCACTTCACCTCGCCCATTCGCCGCTACCCGGACTTGATGGTGCATCGCTTGCTCGACCGCTACGCCGCCGGCAAGCGCAGTGTCGCCGTGGCGGACCTGGCGGCGGACTGCCAGCACTGCAGCGAGCGCGAGCAGCTGGCTGCCAATGCCGAGCGCGCCTCCATCAAGTTCAAGGAGGTGGAATTCATGGGCGACCGCCTGGGACAGGTGTTCGACGGCACCATCTCGGGCGTAACCGAGTGGGGCCTGTATGTCGAGGTGAACGACCTGTACTGCGAGGGTATGATTCCGGCTCGCGACCTCGACGATGACTACTACGAGTTTGACGAGAAGTCCTACGCCCTGATTGGCCGCCGCACCTATCGGCTCGGTGACCCCATCACCATCCAGGTGGCGCGCGCCGACCTGGTCAAGAAGCAACTGGACTTTGTCATCGTTGACCAGCGTCACCCCGCCGGCACCCACCGCATTGACCGCGCGCCCATCAGCTATCAGAGCAAGCGCGAGCATCGCGAGACACCGGTGCAGGCACGCCCCGAGCGCTCAGGCGGACGCCGCAAGCGCCACGCGCGTCAGGGCAAGGGCCTGCCCCAGGGACGCCAGCCCAAGCCATCACGCCGCAAGCGCAACAAGCCCACTAAATGACGTTCGAGCAGGAGATACAGGAGCTGCTTGCAGGCGGCGAGGCTGAGGCCTTGCTGCAGGCGCTCGGCGGCGAGCCCACGGTGAGCGTGCGGCTCAACCGCACGCGACCGCTCATGACCGCGCTCACGGGCGATGCGCCGGCTGAGCGGGTGCCGTGGTGCGACTGCGGCTACTACCTGGACCGGCGACCTGCGTTCACCCTCGACCCGAGCTGGCACGCGGGGGCTTACTACGTGCAGGACGCGTCGTCAATGTTCATCGCCCACGTGATTCGCAGCGTGGCGCCGCACACGCCGCTGTGCTACCTTGACCTGTGCGCCGCGCCGGGCGGCAAGACTACGGCGGCGATTGACGCGCTGCCCGCGGGCTCGCTCACCGTCGCCAACGAGGTGATGCCGGCACGCGCGCTCGCCCTGTGCGACAATGTGACCAAGTGGGGCAACCCGCGCACCGTGGTAACAAACGCGCAGCCGCGGGAATTCGCGCGACGACTGCCAGCCGCATTCGACATCGTGGCGGTGGACGCGCCGTGCAGCGGCGAGGGCATGATGCGCAAGGACACGCAAGCCGTGGAGCAATGGTCGCCGGCACTGGTGCGCCAATGCGCCACGCTGCAACGCGACATCCTCACTCACGCCTGGCAAGCGCTCAAGCCGGGCGGACTGCTCATCTACAGCACCTGCACCTTCAACCGCGAGGAGAACGAGTGCCAGCTGGAGTTTATCGCCGGCGAGCTGAGCGGTGAGCCCGTAGCGGTGGACACCGAGCCGGCATGGAACATCGCCGGCGGCATTGACACGCAACTGCCCTGCTACCGCTTTATGCCTCACCGCACCCGCGGCGAGGGCCTGTTCATGGCGGTGATGCGCAAGCCGCAAGGCACTGCGGGCGCGCGCCTCAAGCCGGCAAAGCCGGCGAAGCAACGCGACACCGCGGCTCTGTCGTGGCTCGCCGAGCCTGACGGCGTTCAACTCGCCACTATCAACGACATCCAGTGCGCACTGCCACGCGACACAGCTCCCACGATGCTGGGCGTCATGGGCGCCGTGCGCACCCTGCAGGCGGGCACACCGCTGCTCGACACGAGCCTGCCCAAGCGCCAGCCGCACGCGGCGCTCGCCTACAGCACCCTGCTGCGCCACGACGCGTTCGCACGCGTCGCCGTGGACCGCGACACTGCCTTGCAGTACCTGCGCGGCGAGGCGCTCACTCTGCCCGACGCACCGCGTGGCGACGTCCTCATCACCCACGGCGGCATGCCGCTGGGCTTCGCGCGCAACCTGGGCTCGCGAGCCAACAACCTCTACCCCAAGCCGTGGCGCATCCGCACCACCCACACCTGATTAGCATCAATACATCTTACACCATAATAGTATCAATGAAAACAATGACCGACAAGCAGCACGCCGCTGCCGCCGCCACGTTTGCCACACGATGGGCTGACCGCGGCTACGAGAAGGGCGAAGGACAAAAGTTCTGGCTCGAGCTGCTGGGCGATGTGCTCGGCGTGGAGCACCCCACGAGCTACATCGAGTTTGAGGACCAGGTGATGCTGGACAACACGTCGTTTATTGACGGCTACATCCCGTCAACACGCGTGCTGATTGAGCAAAAGTCGCTGGGCAAGGACCTGCGCAAGGGCATTCGCCAGAGTGACGGCTCATTTCTCACGCCCTATCAGCAGGCTCAGCGCTACATCATCGGACTGCCGCTGAGCCGCCACCCGCGGTGGGTGATTACGTGCAACTTCGCCACGCTACTCATCTACGATATGGAACGCCCCAATGCCGAGCCCGAGCAGATTGACATCGCCCACTTGGAGCGCGAGTGGTACCGGCTGCGCTTCCTGGTCGATAGCAGCAATAACCACTTGGAGCGCGAAATGCGAGTGTCGATGCGCGCCGGCGAAATCATCGGCGAGGTCTACGACGCGCTGCTCGAGCAGTACGGCGACCGCGACACCTCCACCCTGCGCATGCTCAACATCTTGTGCGTCAGGCTCGTGTTTTGCCTGTATGCCGAGGACGCCGGGGTGTTTGCCCACGACCAGTTTCACGACTACCTGGCGCGCTTTGACGCCTCGATGATGCGCGGCGCGCTGCTGCAACTGTTCGACACGCTCAACACGCCCGCCGAGCGCCGCAGCCGCTACCTCGCGCCGGAGCTCGCCGCCTTCCCCTACACCAACGGCGGCTTGTTTGCCGAGCCGATTGACCTGCCGCAGTTCACGCCCTCGCTGCGCGACCTGCTGCTCAAGAATGCCTCGCTGGACTTTGATTGGAGCGAGATTTCGCCCACCATCTTCGGCGCGGTGTTTGAGAGTACTCTCAACCCCGAGACTCGCCGCAGCGGCGGAATGCACTACACGAGCATCGAGAATATCCACAAGGTCATCGACCCGCTGTTCCTCGACGAGCTACACAGCGAGTTCAACACCATCGCCGCCGAGCCGGTTGAGCGCACCCGCCGCACGCGACTGCTGGCATTCCAGGACAAGCTGGCGTTGCTCACATTCCTCGACCCGGCATGCGGCAGCGGCAACTTCCTCACCGAGACCTACTTGTCGCTGCGGCGCCTCGAGAATCGCGTCGTGTCGCTGCTCACCGGCGGCAGAGCGGTGGTAGGCTTCGACGAATTTGACCCTATCAAGGTGAGTATCAATCAGTTCTACGGCATCGAGGTCAACGACTTCGCCGTCACGGTGGCGACCACGGCGCTGTGGATTAGCGAGGCGCAGATGCTGGCAGAGACCGAGCGCATCATCGCGCGCGACATCGACTTCCTGCCGCTCAAGAGCTACAGTAACATCGTGGAGGGCAACGCGTTGCGCATCGACTGGTCTACCGTCGTCCCGCCCTACACCCTCGACTACATCATCGGCAACCCGCCCTTTGTGGGATTTACTTTTATGAGTAGCGAGCAGAAGAAAGACCTTGAAGCCATTTATCCAAAAATAAAAAACCTGGATTACGTGTGTTGTTGGTTCAAGAAAGCCTGCGATTTCACACGAGATACTAATATTGAGTGTGCATTTTTAGCCACCAATTCCATAACACAAGGTGAAACAGTCGCTCGAATGTGGAGCAGGATAGACGTAACAATCAACTTTGCGCATAAAACATTTCAATGGGATAGCGAAGCCTCAAACAATGCGCACGTCCACTGCGTAATAATTGGGTTTTCACACAAGGCAAGAGAAAAGCGATTATTGTTTGACAACCAAAGAGTCAAACAATGTGTCAAT
>CAMHDX010000009.1 GCA_946183895.1 uncultured Porphyromonadaceae bacterium
CAATTGACTCTTAATCAATGGGTCGTGGGTTCGAGTCCCACCGGGGTCACCAAAAAGAAGGAGGAGATTTCCTCCTTCTTTTTTGCGTGTATTTCCCACTTCGCTCGGCTTGCACTACCGTTCGCCACAGGCGCAAGGTAGGCCGCGCCTCGAAAATAAAAATAAACAAGTTTATTTTGTACTTCGCTCGGCTTGCAGTACCGTTCGCCACAGGCGCAAGGTAGGCCGCGCCTCGGCAATGGCAAGCAAAAGGGTATCAAAAAAACTTTTTTGTTTGCCTTTTCTTGCCATTGCGCTCGGCTTGCACTACCTTTGCACTCGCAATGACACACAAGTTGCAACCATATCGCTTTGTACCCCAATTCAAGCATGTGATTTGGGGTGGAACTCGCATCGGCACATTCAAGGGTGTCGACCTGGGAGGGCACACCCATGTGGGCGAGAGTTGGGAGCTGAGCGGCCTGCCCGGTCGCGAGAGTGTGGTTGCCGATGGCGCTGAGGCCGGAATGCCGCTACCACAGCTGATTGCGCGGCACGGCGCGGCGCTGGTGGGCACACGCGTGTTCGCCAAGCATGGCACCCGATTTCCGCTAATCTTCAAGTTGCTTGACGCCACTCGCGACCTGAGCGTGCAGGTGCATCCGGGCGACGCGATGGCGCGGCGGTTGCATGACTGCGCCGGCAAGAGCGAGATGTGGTACGTCATTGACGCTGAGCCCGGTGCGCGCATCGGCGCCGGCCTCAACGCCGCCTATAGCGCGGCGGAGATAGCCGGCATGGTGTCGCAGCACAGGGTGATGGAAGCCATGGCGATGTTTGACGCGCATGTGGGCGACGTGTTTGACCTGCCGGCAGGCAGCATCCACATGCTGGGTGCAGGCAATCTGGTTGCCGAGGTGCAACAAGCCAGCGACATCACCTACCGCATTTGGGACTACGACCGCGTGGACGCCGATGGTGCCAAGCGCGAGTTGCACATTGAGCGCGCCCTCGAGGCGATTGACCGCAATATGGTTCACCGCAAGGTCAGCGTTGAGCCACACCATGAGGGCGAGACCCCGCTGGTCGAGCGCGCGGAGTTCACTGTGAGGCTATGCGACATTGACGGCACGGCAATGCCCCACAAGGCCGACGACGAATGCCATGTGCTGATGTGTCTCGCCGGCGAGGCGGCTCTCAGACTTGACGACGGAGAGCCCACCATGGTGCGCCGCGGCGAGACCATCCTCATTCCCGCCGCATGCCGCGCCATCAGCATGAGCGGCAAGGCGCAACTGCTCAACGTCACAGTGTGATAACACAAGATAAACACAATACAATAGATATATAGATCAATGAATTTTGTAGAAGAATTGAAATGGCGCGGCATGATCAACAACATCATGCCCGGCACCGAAGAGCAACTCAACAAAGAGATGACATCGGCGTACGTCGGCATTGACCCGACCGCCGACTCGCTGCACATAGGCCACCTGGTGAGCATCATGATGCTCAAGCACCTGCAGCGTGCGGGTCATCGCCCCATCGCCCTGGTGGGCGGCGCTACCGGCATGATTGGCGACCCGTCGATGAAGAGCCAGGAGCGCGTGCTCATTGACGAGGCGACCCTGCGCCACAACCAGGAGTGCATCCGCAAGCAGCTGGCACGTTTCCTCGACTTTGACAGCGACGCGCCCAACCACGCCATCCTTGTCAACAACTACGACTGGATGAAGGAATTCTCATTCCTGGGCTTTATTCGCGACATCGGCAAGCACATCACCGTCAACTACATGATGGCGAAGGACTCGGTCAAGAAGCGCCTTGCCGTCGGCGCCGACCACGGCATGTCGTTCACCGAGTTCTCCTACCAGTTGCTGCAGGGCTACGACTTCCTGTACCTGTACGAGCACGAGGGCTGCCGCCTGCAGATGGGCGGTAGCGACCAGTGGGGCAACATCACCACCGGCACCGAGCTGATTCGCCGCATCAACGGCGGCGAGGCATACGCCATCACCTGCCCGCTCATCACCAAGGCCGACGGCACCAAGTTCGGCAAGACCGAGGGCGGCAACGTGTGGCTAGACCCCGAGCGTACCAGCCCCTACAAGTTCTACCAGTTCTGGCTCAACGTGAGCGACGAGGATGCCGCGCGCTACATCAAGATCTTCACCGACCTGAGCCGCGAGGAGATTGCCGAGCTGGAGGCGCAACAGGCCGCCGACCCGGGCGCTCGCCCGCTGCAACGCCGTCTCGCCCGCGAGATCACCACCATGGTGCACAGTGCCGAGGACTGCGACATGGCGATTGAGGCGTCACAAATCCTCTTCAGCAAGCAAGCTGCCGAGACCCTGCACCGCATCGACGAGCGCACACTGCTGCAGGTGTTTGATGGTGTGCCGATGTTTGAGGTGGACCGCGCCGCGCTCGAGCAGGGCATTCCCGCCATCGAGCTGCTCACCACGTGGTGTGACCTGTTCCCCAGCAAGGGCGAGATGCGCAAGATGACCCAGGGCGGCGGTGTGAGCATCAACAAGGAGAAGATTACCGACCCCAACATGCTGATTACCACTGCCAACCTGCTGGGCGACAAATACATCCTGGCGCAAAAGGGCAAGAAGAACTACTGCCTGCTGCGCGCCAAGTGAATAGAGACAACATCTTATCGTTAAAATTAAATTTACACCCCGCCGAGCAATAGGCTCGGCGGGGTGTAATATTGTAGTAACGGTCATCGCCTTAGGTAGCGGTGCCGCAACGATCGCGGGGGTTACTGCACCGTCTTGGGCAAGTTCTTCAGGCCCTTGAGAGCCTTGCCGTCGGCAGCGATGATGCTGATAGCGTAGCCGCCGCCCGGCGCCGCGGTGAGCGTGAGCGCACTCTTGGCGGTGACAATGCCACGCTTGATGACGTAGGCGTGCGGATTGGTCTTATAATGAGCGTCGCGCGCATCGGCATAGACGGTGGCGATATACTTCTTGTCCGGGTCAAGGAAGTTGAGCGACACGGTCGAGGTGTGGCCGTGCTCGCTGGCGGTGCAACCCACAAACCAGTTGTCGGTGCCCTTAGCCTTACGCGCCGCCACGATGTAGCGACCCGGCTCAGCCTCGAGGTACTTCGAGTCGTCCCAGTCAACCGCCACGTCCTTGATGAATTGGAAGGCGTCCATGTGCTTGAGGTAGTTCTCAATCATGTCGGCTGCCATCTGCAGCGGGCTGTACATCGTCACATAGAGAGCCAACTGGCGCGCGATGGTCGAGTTGCAGTGGTTGGGGTTGTTGGGATTGTTCTTGTACATGTCCATCTCGAAGACGCCCGGCGTGTAGTCCATGGGGCCTCCCTGCAGGCGCGTGAACGGCAGGATGGTCGTGTGGAACGGCTTGCTGCCGGCGGTTGCCTCGTACTCGGTGCCGCGAGCCGCCTCGTTGCCAATCAGGTTGGGATAGGTGCGGCACAAGCCCGTGGGACGCACCGCCTCGTGGGCGTTGACCATGATGTGGTGCTTGGCGGCCTCCTTGACACAATACAGGTAGTGGTTGTTGAGCCACTGGCCGTAGTGGTACTCGCCGCGCGGAATGATGTTGCCAACATATCCGCTCTTGACAGCGTTGTAGCCGTAGTGGTTCATCAGGTCGTAGGCAGCCTCGAGGTGGCGCTCGTAGTTGCGCACACTTGCCGATGCCTCGTGGTGCATCATCAGGCGCACGCCCTTGCTATGGGCATACTCGTTGAGCGCCTTGATGTCAAAGTCGGGATAGGGCGTCACGAAGTCGAACACATAGTCCTTCGAGTTGCCGAACCAGTCTTCCCATCCGACGTTCCAGCCCTCGACCAGCACCTGGTCAAAGCCATGCTCGGCGGCAAAATCGATGTAGCGACGCACGTTCTCGTTGTTGGCGCCATGCAGCCCGTGAGGCTTAACATCGGAGTAGTCCAGGTCGTCAAGCTTGATTGACGGCAGGTCGAAGGTGTAGGACCACTGGTGCTTGCCGGTAATCATCTCCCACCACACGCCAACGTACTTCACCGGCTTGATCCACGACGTGTCCTCGAGTTTGCACGGCTCGTTGAGGTTGAGAATCAGGTTGGAGGCAAGAATGTCGCGGGCATCGTCGCTGACCATCACGGTGCGCCACGGCGACACACACGGCGCCTGCAGATAGCCCTTGTCACCCTTGGCGTCGGGGGTTAGCCACGTCTCGAAGACGAGGCTCTTCTCGTCAAGGTTGAGGTGCATGCACGAGTAGTCGACAAGCGCCGCCTCATGCAGGTTGATATAGATGCCGTCGTCGGTCTTGAGCTGCAACGAGGTCTGCACACCGGTGGGCGAAAACGGCGTTTGCGACGCGTTGGGGCAGATAGCAGCATCGATGAGCGACGAAATCTGGCTCAGACGGCTCTCGGTGTAGTCATACTCCTGCGTGTCGTAGTCGCCCGGAATCCACCACGCGGTGTGATCGCCCGTCATGGCAAACTGCGTGCGCTCCTCCTTGATGACAAAGTAGTTGAGCGATCGCGACTGCGGAAACTCGTAGCGGAAGCCCACGCCGTCGTCGTACACGCGAAAGCGGATGTGCATCTCGCGCTTGTGCTCGGGCTGCGCAAGCTTGACGAGCATCTCGTTGTAGTGGTTGCGGATGGTTCGGGTCTCGCCCCACACGGGCTCCCAGGTCTCGTCGAAGGTTGAGGTCTCGGTCTTCACGATGTTGAAACCGGCCAACAGGTCAGGCTGGTCCTTGAGGTCCAGACCCATCTTGCTGGTCTTGATCACCTCGGTGCCCTTGTACAACACGCGGTAGGTAGGCTCGCCTGCAGCGCTGACGTTGAAGTCCACGCTGACGATGCCGCCGGGCGAACTCACCTGGCCCGCCGCGGCCGTCAGCGCCAACACGCCCGCCAATGCCGCAATGGCTTTGCGAAATGGTATAAACATAGAGTTACGGTTTAGATGTTACAAGTTTTGGTCACAAATGTAGTAAAAATATCGTGATGCGACAAGCACTTTTTATCACTATCACTTGCTCAAGCGCACAATCTTGCAGCCGTGAGCCGGAATGACGTCAGACACAGCGGTCGTCGCACCCTCGTCGGCATGCTGCCACAGGTCGCGCACCTTCCACTGTCCGGTCAGCCCCAGGCGCGAGAGGTCCACGCTCAGCGTCGCCGCCGCGTCGCCGCGGTTGAACAGGCCCACGATGTAGTCGCCATTGGACATGGCGCCGTACCATATCTGGTTGTCGGCATTGCTCAGGTTGTCACTGAGCGGTTGTCCCACAAAGCCGTCGGTGCGCAGGGCAAGCAACTCACTGTTAGTGTAGAACGACAGGTTGGAGCCGATGGTCGATGGCTGGTCGGCCACGGCAACCGGACCGCCGGCGAGCAGCTGCAGCGAGACCACCGAGCGGCGCTCGTCATCGTTGTCAAACTTGTTCAGGCGCAGGAAGTCGCCGTCCAGAATCACCTTGTTGCGACCGGTGATGTGCGACCAGTAGGTGAATCCGTCAAACTGGTTCATGCAGTTGGGCCACGACGCGTAGCTCTTGCCCTTGTCGGCAGCCGAGGCGTGCCACCAACCGCCGGTGCCGGTGTCGGCAACGATGCGGGTCATGTTGCCGTAACGTGCCTCCAGCTCGCCGTCGTTGAACATGTGAGGCATCACCAGCGAGGTGAAGATGCCGTACTTCTTGGCACTCTGGGCGATGTAAGCCAGCGCGCGGGCGTATGCCTCGCGACCGTAGCCGCGGCCCACCGTGCCCATGGCGCGGTCATTGCCGTCCTCGTACCACGACAGAAAGTCCATGCGGATAAACTCCACGCCCAACTCCTTGTAATGCTTGAAGAAGTTGTCGATGTACTCCTGAGCACCCGGCTGCTCGCTCACCACCCAGGTGAACCACTGGTCGGTGGCGGTGGGGTTGGCGACAGTGGTCGAGCCGTTGTACACCAGCCCGCCGAAGGTGTAGTTAGTGCCCTCAATGACAGTGGTCAACGGACCGTGAATCCACAGCGGATTGTCATACACGCCCAGCTTGAGGCCCTTCGACTTGCACTTTGCCACCAGGTCGGCAAGCGACACCGAGCCGTAGTGGGTCATGTAGCCCGACGCATCCTGAGCACGCATGGGAATGAAACCGTCGGTGCACACCATGTCGTAGCCACTGGGCTTGAGGTTGGTGGCGACCCAGTCAATGATGTTGTCCCACTGCTCCGAGGTCAGGTCCATGTTCTCGCTGCTCACGCCGTTGCGCTCGAGCTCGTAGCAGTACTCATACACGCTCCAGTACAGCGGAGCCTTCACGCCATCGTGTATGCCCTCAACAACGGGCAGGTCGGGCAGGACATACTTGGGCGGATACTTCATGTTCACGTCGTCCTTGCATGCGCTCAGGGACACTGCCGACAAGAGCGCGACCAAGCACAATATTATGTTTTTCATCTTGTTATGATTGAGTTTGATTAATCGCGAGCGTTGCTCGCAGGTTTGAGGTTGATTTCGCTTGAAAGCATTATTCGCCTTGCCGCCCGCGATTGGGCAGAGAGGGGGGTGAGCCATCGCCCACCGGACCTCACCCAATCGCGAGTGTCGGCGCGGTCGTGTCAATCGGGCAGCTTCTCTGCCGTGAGGGTCCACTGCTGCACGTCAAATGTGAGGCGATACTTGCCCGCCTGCTCCACGACCCACTTGTCGTCGGGGCCGGTGGTGTAGACCATGGCAGGGTTCGCCACGCCGCTGGCGTTAATCTTGCAGCCCGCCACTGTGGGGCGCACAAAGGGCACATCCCAGCTGCCGGTCGACGTGCACGCCTTGAGCTCGCCGGTGGTCAGCGTGCCCTCATAGCGGAACACATACTGCGACACGCGGGTCAACGCCGTGGGCGCGTCGATGCTCCAGCCGTTGGGCGTGGCGTCGCCCACGATGTAGAGCACCGTAGTCTCCAGCGCGGGCACCGCGGGCACGTCGCCCATGACCTCAGCCTTGATGGTCCAGTGCTCCAGGTCAACAGTGATGCGATAGTCGGCGGCGGTGACCACTTGCCACTTGTCGTCGGGACCGGTGGTGAACACAAACTCATCGCTCTCAACGCCATCGGCACTAATCTTGCAACCGGCGGTGGCGGGACGGATGAACGGCACGTCCCAGCTACCCGTGGCGATACACATCTTCATCTCGCCCTGCACCAGTTCGCCCTCGTAGCGGTAGATGTACTTCGACAGGCGTGTCAGCGCGGTGGGAGCGTCAATGCTCCAGCCGTTGGGCGTGGCGTCACCGACCATGTAGACGCCCTCCGCCTCGATGGGAGTCTTGTCACCGGCAGGCGCCTCGCCCAGATACTCGGCGCTGATCTTCCAGTTCTCCAGGTCAAACACAACGCGGTAGGTGCCCGCCTGCTCCACCTTCCACTTGTTGTCGGGAGCGGTGGTGAACACAAAGTCGTCGGCGGCGACACCCTCCTGATTGATCACGCAGTCGGCGCTCGACGGACGCACAAACGCCACGTCCCAGTTGCCGGTCTCGAGGCACGCCTTCATCTCGCCCTGCAGCAGCACGCCCTCGTAGGAGAAGATGTACTGCGACTCGCGGTTGAGCGCGGTGGGAGCATCGATGCTCCAGCCGTTGGGCGTGGCGTCGCCCACGATGTAGAGCACCTCGGTCACGATGGGCTCAATCGTCGGCTTGTCAAGCTCGCCCAGGTAGCTGGTCGACATGGTCCACTCGCGCAGGTTGAAGGTCAGCTGATACTTGCCTGCCTCGGCGATGCGCCACTTCTCGTCGGGATCGCCGGCATGCATGGCAAACTTGGCTGCCACGATGTTGGTCTTGTTAATCTCGGTGCCTGCCACCAGCGGGCGAATGAACGGGGCGTCCCAGCTGCCGGTGGTCAAGCACAGCTTGAGCTCGCCGGTGTAGAGCGGTCCCTCCCACTGGAAGATGAGCGGGTCCTCCTCGGTGGCGGTGAGCGGCGTGGGGTTGTCAATGCTCCAGCCGTTGGGCGTGGCATCGCCCACCATGTAGAGCGTCGTGGTCTTGATGGGCAGCTCGCCTTCAATGATCTTGAAGTCCTTCTCGCCCTTGCAACCGGTCAGCCCCAGCACGAGTGACATGCACGCAAGCATGCCAATGATATATCTTGATTTCATAATCGATTGTTATTGATAGTGTTACAACTCATGTTAACGATTGGTCGTCATGCGCATCACTTGTTATAGCCGGGATTCTGCACCAGGGCAGGATTGGCGTTGAGGATGGGACGCATGATGGGGAAAATCTTGGTGTGGTCGTCGGCATCTGGGGTCTTGTCCCACCATGAGCCTGAGGTGAACTTGTCAAAGCGTATCAGGTCGATGCGCCGGCGGCTCTCGGCAAAGAACTCGCGTCCCCACTCGTCGAGCATCTCGTTGAGGGTGAGGTCGGCGGTGCCTTCGGGTGCGTAGAGCACGGTGCTGAGGTTAGCCTCGGGATAGTTGCGGCGGCGCACGCTGTTGAGCAGGCGGCCTGCCTCACTCTTCTTGCCGGCACGCAGCTTGCACTCAGCGAGCGAGTAGATCACCTCGGGCAAGCGAATCTCGGTGTAGTCGCTCTCCATCTGGTGCGTGTCGTCGTCGGTGTAGAACGGGTACTTGGCGAAGTGCCAGCCACTGTTGTGGTCGCCGTCGCGCAGGGTGCTGCTCGAGCTCGTGAGCCACTTGTCGGGCGACAACGACTGGAACTTGCCCACCGCGTCGCGGATGTACAGGTCGTAAGCCACCTCCGGCGCCTGCACACGGCGCTTGACACCGCTGTCGTCGGTGTACTCGAGATAGCCGTACACGAACATGCCCTCGCGGGTGTTGTTGCCCAGGTTGCGGTACAACTTCATGCGCTCGTCGCCGTCGTACTTGCGGAACTTCTGAATGGGCATACCCAGCTCATAGGTGTACAACGTGCCGTTGGGGGCGTAGCTGGGCGAGGCGGCATACTTGGTGTTGTGGTCGCCCGCCTTGCACTTGCTGTCGTTGAGGTAGTAGCGGGCACGAGCGGGCACGGTCCACCAGTAGGTGTCGCCCTGATAGTGCCAGTAGCTGTAGCCCGGAGCGCCGGGGAAGCCGAAGATCACCTCGTCGCTGGTGTCGTTGTTCCAGTCGAACGCCTCGTCCCAGCGGTCAGCCACCTTATATTGACCATACTCGCCGTCAAGGATAGCCTGAGCGATGGTTTCGCAGTCGGTGTAACGCTCCTGGCCGATGTACACCTTGGCGTTAAGGTACAGGCGCACCAACAGTGCAGCGGCACCGGCCTTGGTCCACTGGCCCTGGATGGCGGCATTGCTGCCCAGCGAGGTCTTAGCGGTCAACAGGGGAATGCACTCCTTGAGCTCGGTCTCAATGAAGTTGAATATCACGCTCGGCTCAACCTGGCCCTCGGTGTTCAGCGACACGTCGCTGTAGCTCACCGCCAGGGGCACGTTGCGAAACCCGTCGAGCAGACGCAGGTAGAACCACGAGCGCAACACGCGGCATTGCGCCTTGAGGTTGTCAAACTCGGCCTGGGAGAACCCGAAGTTGGCTGCGGTGAGTTTGTCGAGGTCCTCAATGACGTAGTTACACTGCATGATGCCCTGGAAGCAGCCGTTCCACTCGGTTTGAGCGTCACCGCCGTCCTCAACGTTCCACTCATGGTAGTGCAGGCGGCGCCACTTGCCACCGTCGTCCCACCAGCCGTCGCGGGTGGGTGTGATGAGCTGGTCGGCAGTCAACTCGTTGAGCACATGGCGGCTCTGGATGCTCCAGAAGGCGTGCTCAAACGGGCGGAACGTGGCGCGAATCACGTCCTCCTTGGTGTTATAATAGTTCTGGGTGCCAACCTGGTCGTACAGGGTCTCGTCAAGGTCGGTACATCCAACCAGGGTTGACAAGCACAGCACCGCCGATAGTATATAATAAATGACTTTCATGTTCAATTACGCTTTTACCGGTTATTAAAAATCAACTTGAACACCGACGATGATCTGACGCGTCGACGGGAAATAGGTGCGGGACGCTTGGGCGCCGGGGGTGAGGCCGTTGGTCTGATAGGTTGACGGGTCAACACCGCTGAACTTGGTCAGGGTGAACAGGTTCTTGGCGGTGGCATAGACGCGGATGCGGTCCAGGAATCGCACGTTCTTGGGCGTGAACGTGTAGCCCAATGTGACCATGTCGAGCTTGAGGTAGTCGCCGCGCTCGAGGAAGTAGTCGCACACCACCGGATTGGCGGTGCCGGAGATGTCAAAGTTCTTGTCGTAAGCCTTCTGCAAGCGGTTGCCGGTGAAGTTGCGCGTGCCGTAGTAGAAGTCGTGGATGTTGAACAGGTCAAAGAAGAACGCTCCACGCAGGAATAGCGCCAGGTCGAAGTTGCGGTAGCGGAAGTTGTGGCTTGACGACAACAGCAGCTTGGGCATACCATTGCCCACCACGCGGCGGTCGGCATCGCTCGCCTGCGAGGCGCGGATGATGTCGCCGTCCTTGTCGTACACCAGCCACTCGCCGTCGGTCGTGTGACCGGCATACTCCCACATGTAGAAGTTGCCCAGCGGCTTGCCCTTCTCGATGCGCTGCAGGTTGTAGAACGGGTACGGGTCCTCGGTCGAGCTCTCGTCGTAGTAGTCTTGACCCACATACTGCGAGTTGCTGAAGTCCACAAACTTGTTGTTCATCGTCGAGCCAACAACGTTGAACGTGTAGCCGAACGTGGGATTGTCAACCGCCACAAAGTTCAGGTCGAACTCAAAGCCGGAGTTCTTCATCGTGCCCACGTTGACAAACGTCTCGTCGAACAGATAGGGCGGCACCGACACCTTGTAGTTGCCCAACAGGTCCTGCTGGCGGCGGTTGAAGTAGTTGAACGAACCGTACAGGCGGTTGTTGAACAGCGAGAAGTCAAGACCGATGTTCCAGTTCTTGCCCTTCTCCCACTTGAGGTCGGGGTTGACGTTCTTGGACGGACCCCACACTTGGAAGTACTTGCCGTTGTACATATAGTAGCCGAAGCCGGTCATCGTGTTCAGCGACAGATAGCTGCCGAAGTCCTGATTGCCGGTCACACCGTAGTCGGCGCGCAGCTTCAGGTCATTGATCCACTCGATGCCCTCCATGAAGCTCTCCGACGAGATGCGCCATCCAGCCGACACAGCGGCGAAGTTACCCCACTTGTTGGCGGAGCCGAACTTCGACGAGCCCTCATGACGCAGCGAGGCGGTGAACAGGTAGCGGCTGCCGTAGTCGTAGCTCACGCGACCGAAGAACGAAATCAGCTTGGAGTCGTTCTTGTAGCTGCCCATCATCACCTCGCCCTCTTCCTTGGCATACTCGCCC
>CAMHDX010000010.1 GCA_946183895.1 uncultured Porphyromonadaceae bacterium
TCGAGCTCCTCCTGGTTAGCAAAGGTGGTATTGAACAGGCTCTTGAGCCACAATATCACGACAGGAATGAGCAAGCCGGCAAACAATGCCATCGCGATGGTCAGACCGGTCTTGGGGCTGATGGGCTCGCTATAGGTGTAGGCGTGGTCGACAATCTTGCCCTTGGGGGTGGTGGCTGCGAGCAAGAGGCTATTCTCCTCGCGCTTTTGAAGCAAGAAGGTATACAGCGCGTTCTGGATGCCCTGCTGGCGATACAGGTCGCGCATCTCGCGCTCGCCGGTGGGCAAGGTTGACAACTGGCCCTGCGACTTGCCACTCTCTTGGTTGGCACGCGCGATTTGCACACGCAGCGCGCTCATCTGGCTCTCCACGCTGGTGATGAGGTTGGCGCGCATCTTGTCCAACTGCTCGTCCATGGCGGCAAGCACCTCGCTACCCTCCTTGGCGCTGGTAGCAACCTTCATGCGCTCCAACACCGCATCGTTGTAGGCGGTAATCGCCTTGGAACTTGCCTTATCCTCCTCGCCGCTAATGGCGAACGGAATCATCTGAGTGCGATGCTCGGGCGCGGCAAGGAAGTCCTTGACCATGCCCATGATGCGCATCTGCGTTTCCCACCCGATCAAGCTCTGCTCCGCCTCGCTCTTCTTTGCTACCAGTTCCTTGGTCTGCAAGCCGGTGTCAATCATGTTGTGCGAGCGCTTGTAGTTCTCAATGTCCGCCTCGCTCTTGGTCAACTCGGTGTATATCAAGCCCAGGCGATCCTCAATGAAGTGAGCCGTGTTGATAGCCATCTCGTCCTTCTCTTGCTGACCGCGCTCGTTATATATATCCATGAGAGTGTTGAGCTCGTCCTTGCCGCGCTGCACGTTGGTCTCATTGACACTCAGCACAATGGCGTTACTCTTTTTGCTCATGACATAAACCATCATGTCCTCAGCCAGCATCTCGCACTTGATGGGATTGCCGTACACCAGTACCTTCATGCTCAACGGCGCACCCGCCTTGTAGAAGTCGGTGGTGCGGACACCGAAGATGCCGTAGGGGGTCTTCATGTTGTAGGGCAACTCCACTCCCTCGGCATTTGCAATGGTCTTGAAGCGACCTTTCTTCACGGTGATGTCAGCCTTGCCTGCCTTGTCAAGGTCAATAACAAAAACCATTGATGTCATCAACGTGTCAAAGATTGACTGCGGCGCGTCAACCTCGATGGGCGATGTGCCGTAGTGGTCCACCTTCTTGAGTAGTGACTTCTTCTCGATGTAGGTGCGGTTCACGCCCAGGCGCTTAATCATCTCGGAGCACACCTCGCGCGATGCCATCACCACCACCTCGTCATCAACCTTGCTGCCCACACTGCCCAGCGACAGCGCCTTGAGCATTGCCGCGCCTCCACTGGTATTGTCGTCCTGCGCAACCAGCATGGTCGCGTTCACATTGTACACCGGTTGTTTGACGTATAGGTACAAGCCTGCCAGCGTCAAGCACGCCAGCACACTGAGCACGAATAGCCACCAGTAGCGCTTGTTCTTGCGATAAATTGTTCCGAAGTCAATAATTTTCTCGCCCGCGGGGCGGGTCACAGTGGTATTTAAAGGTGTCATTAGTCTTCGTTAGGAGTAGTTTTTATGATTTCACAGCAAGGGCGATAACCAGCGACGCGATGACCGAGGCGGCACTGACGATGGTCGAAATCACGGTCAACTTGTAGGCGTTGTTCTGGTTATACTTGGAGTTGTCGACCCTGATCTGGTTAGGCTCGACGTAGACGATGTCGTTTTGCTGCAAGTAGAAGTATGGTGACGAGAAGATCTCGCTACTGCTTAGGTCCAGGTGGGCATAGTTGGTCTTGCCGTTCTCGGTGCGAATCACCGTCACGTTGTCACGACGCGCGAACTCGGTCAGGTCGCCACACTCGGCAATCGCCTCGAGCACGGTGCAACGCTGGCGGCGCAGCATCGCGCGGTGAGGCTGACGCACCTCGCCCAACACGTTGACCGGCACTCCGAGTAGCTCCACGCGCACGTAGGGGTCCTTGACCTGTTTCTCGACCTCGGCGGTGATGAGCGATGATATCTCGCCGGTGGTGCGGCCCGCCACATGCATTTGTCCGATAACGGGCAGAATGATGTAGCCGTTGTTGTCCACAATGTAGGTCTGCTGGCGAGCCTGTGACGTGCCGGTGAGGTCGTCACGCAACGCGGGGTTGGATAGCGGCACATTGTACATCATCGTCGCCTCGGGCGCCTTGCTCGTGACAGTGATAATCAGCTCATCGTCGGGCACTACCTTAATATTATAGTTGCCGGCAGTAGCGATGGTACCACTCTGCTGAGCCGCCAAGTCCTTGAAATAAGCCAAGTTATTTTCTTTAGTCGTGCCACAAGCGGCGAGCATAGCCACACACGCCGTCACGACGAATATTTTCGTCAATTTCATTTTCAATAATGTACTGTTTTACGTTAAATCAATAATTAAACGACCATGGCGCACCATTATTGTATAAAAAACGCAACAAAACACATTTATTCCGCCATTGACGCGCCAACGTGGAGGTTGGCGGAGGCTAAGTAAACGTTTGCACTGATTTTTTCGCACCTCAGAGCTCGGGTGGCGCGCTATTGTATATGGTTTTTCACTATTTTTGCGTTTACTTGCTGATTAATCATTAACAACTTATTATAAACCACTATGAAAACAAAACCGGATTTAAGTTTCATGAAGCTGTGGAACATCAGCTTCGGCTTCTTCGGTGTTCAGATTGCCTACGCGCTGCAGAGTGCCAACATCACTCGCATCTTCGCCACGCTGGGCGCTGACCCCCACTCCTTGAGTTACTTTTGGATTTTGCCGCCGCTCATGGGCATGGTTGTCCAGCCGCTCATCGGCTACTTCAGCGACAAGACGTGGACGCGCTTTGGCCGCCGCATCCCTTATCTGTTTATCGGTGCCGCCGCGGCAGTGCTGGTGATGTGCCTGCTGCCCAACGCCGGCAGCCTGGGATTGTCGACCAGCGAGGTGCTGTGGGGCTTCTCGGGCGCGATGCTCTTCGGCCTGCTGTCGCTCATGTTCCTTGACACCAGCATCAATATGGCGATGCAGCCGTTCAAGATGATGGTGGGTGACATGGTCAACGAGAAGCAAAAGGCGCAGGCGTACTCCATCCAGAGCTTCCTGTGCAACGCCGGAAGTCTGGCGGGCTATCTGTTCCCCATCCTGTTCACCGCCATCGGCATCGCCAATGTGGCTCCCGAGGGTGTTGTGCCCGACTCGGTGAAGTGGTCCTTCTACGTTGGTGCGGCAATCCTTATCCTGTGTGTCATCTACACCACCGCCAATGTCAAGGAGTATAATCCGCAAGAGATGGCTGCATTCCAGGAGGGCGCCAAGCAGGAGCACGCCGCCGTTGGCGGCGGCGAGAGCGACATGGCTCATGCCATGAAGGTGTTCGTCCAGGTGGGTGTGGTGCAGTTCTTCTGCTGGTTCGCGTTCATGTACATGTGGACCTATACCAACGGCACCATCGCCGACACCGTGTGGCACACTCATGACACGGCGAGCGAGGGCTATCAGGATGCCGGCAACTGGGTTGGCGTACTGTTTGCCGTGCAGGCAATCGGCAGCGTGCTCTGGGCTCTGGTGCTGCCGCGCTTCAAGAACATCAAGGTGGCTTACGCCGTGAGCTTGGTTATCGGTGGTCTGGGCTTTATCCTTGTGCCCTTCTGCCCCGACAAGTGGTTGCTGTTCGTGCCTTACTTCCTCATCGGTGTGGCATGGGCGGCTATGCTGGCGATGCCGTTCACCCTGGTGACTAACGCGCTTGAGGGCAATCCCCGCATGGGCACCTATCTGGGCTTGTTCAACTGCACGATTTGCATTCCGCAAATCGTAGCCGCCGCCCTGGGTGGCGTGCTGCTCAGCGCGCTGGGCAGCGTACAGGGCAACATGCTCATCTTGGCTGGTGTACTGCTGGTGGTGGGCGCCGTGTGCGTGTTCTTTATCCAGGAGCGCAAGGCTCACGCGTGACCGGTCGCCACAACGACCGCACAATTCACAAACGCCATTGCCCCGCCGCGGGCAATGGCGTTTGCCATTGTTGATAGTGGAACTATACAATCTAGAAGATGTAGAGGGAGGCGTAGTCGCCCTGCAACGCAAACGTTTGCACGGTTTTTTCGCGTCACAAAGCGCGTCGCGCGCGTGTGGAGCAACTATTTTTCGTTAATTTTACGACACCTTTGAATGTGAAGGCATGACTGTAACTGATGAACTCAAACTACTAATATCAAAATAACAATTCATGAAAATTAAATTCAATCTTGATTACCAGACCGTCTACGGTGAGGAAATCGTGCTGAACGTGTTGCACGCGTCAGATGCTGACGCCGCCACCCGCCATGCGATGCGCACCAGCGACGGTCGCGTGTGGCGTGTTGACCTGGAGTTGGACAAGGCTCCCGCCACCATCGACTACTACTACAGCGTGATGCGCGGCGAGGACGAGGTGCGCCATGAGTGGCTCGTGGTGCCTCACAAGCTTGACCTGACCGCCGTCAAGGGCGGCAAGTACGTGCTCTACGACCACTGGAACGACATGCCGGAGGACAGCTACCTGTACAGCAGCGCGTTCACCGACTGTGTCGCCGCCCATGACCACAGCGTGGAGCTGGAGCCGGTGAAGTACAGCCGCTGCGTCCAGATCAAGGTGCGCGCGCCACAGTTGCGTGCCGGCGAGCGTCTGCTCGTGGTCGGCAACGAGGAGGTGCTGGGCGACTGGAATGTCGAGCGCGCAGTGGACATGAGCGAGCACTTGCCCAATGAGTGGGTCGCCGTGATTGATGCCGCCAAGTTCAAGAACCCGATTGTGGAGTTCAAGTTTGCCGTGACCGGTCCGCAAGGCGTGCTGTGGGAGACCGGCGACAACCGCCGCATCGTGTTGCCCCCCACACGCTCGGGCGACGTGATTGTATATGAGCTCACCCAGGCTTACTTCCCCTTCTACCCCACCAAGATTGCCGGCACCGTGGTGCCCGTGTTCTCGCTGCGCAGCGAGGGCAGCTTCGGCGTGGGCGACTTCGGTGACCTCAAGTTGATGATTGACTGGGTGGCAAGCACCGGCCAGCGCGCCCTGCAAGTGTTGCCCATCAACGATACGACGATGACCGGAACCTGGGTCGATAGTTATCCGTACAAGAGCATCAGCATCTACGCCCTGCACCCGCAGTTCACTGACCTGCGCCAGCTGCCGGCACTTGCCGACGAGAAGCGTGCCGCCGAGTTTGAGGCGCTGCGCAAGGAGCTGAACGCGCTGCCCCAAATCGACTATGAGCGCGTCAACAACGCCAAGTTGGAATACCTGCACCTGCTGTTTGAGCAGACCGGTGCCGAGGTGCTCAAGAGCGACGAGTTCAAGGAGTTCTTCACCGCCAACAAGCACTGGTTGGTGCCCTACGCAGCCTTCTGCCACTACCGTGACCTGTACGGCACGGCAATCTTCTCGAAGTGGCCAGACCACCACACCTTGCCCGAGGATGAGGCTGAGGCGATGGGCAATCCTCGCACCAAGCTGTACAAGGAGGTCGCCTTCTGGTACTACGTGCAGTTCAACCTCGACAAGCAGATGCGTGGCGCTCACGAGCATGCCCTCACCAAGCACGTGGTGCTCAAGGGCGACATTCCCATCGGCATCAGCCGCGACGGCGTGGAGGCATGGGTCGAGCCCAAATACTTCAACCTCAATGGCCAAGCGGGTGCTCCACCCGATGCGTTCTCGACCAATGGTCAGAACTGGGGTCTGCCCACCTACAACTGGGACGCGCTGCTCGCCGACGACTGCACATGGTGGGTGAAGCGCTTCCGCAAGATGGCGCAATACTTTGACGCCTACCGCATTGACCACGTGCTGGGCTTCTTCCGCATCTGGGAAATTCCCATCGAGGCGGTCCACGGCTTGCTGGGACACTTCTCGCCCGCGCTGGGCATGAGTGCCGACGAGATTCGCGGCTACGGGCTCAACTTCCAGGAGGAGCACATGACCACCCCGTTCATTGCCGACTGGGTGATTGACCGCGTGTTCGGCAAGTGGGGAGCCCTCGTGCGCGAGACCTATCTGGACCACGCTCACGACGACATCTGGCACCTCAAGCCCGAGTTTGACACCCAACGCAAGGTGGAGAACGCCTTTGAGGGTCGCACCAGCGACGATGACATCTGGATTCGCGACGGTCTGATGGCACTCATCAGCGACGTGCTGTTTGTGCGCGACCACAAGAATCCCAACTTGTTCCACCCGCGCATCTCGGTCCAATTCGACTTTGTCTACGAGGCGCTGTACGACAACGACAAGCAGGCGTTCAACCGCTTGTACAACGACTACTACTATCGCCGCAACAACGACTTCTGGTACGGCGAGGCGATGAAGAAGTTGCCCAAGCTGGTGCAGGCGACCCGCATGCTGGTGTGCGCCGAGGACCTGGGTATGGTGCCCGACTGCGTGCCCTGGGTGATGAACGAGCTGCGCATCCTGAGCCTCGAAATCCAGTCGATGCCCAAGGACAGCCACCTCAAGTTCGGCAACCTCAATGCCAACCCCTACCGCTCGGTAGCGACCATCAGCACCCACGACATGGCGACCCTGCGCCAGTGGTGGGACGAGGATTGGGACCAGACCCAGCAATACTACAACCAGGTGCTGTGGCGCGGCGACGCCGCTCCGCACCCGCTGCCCGGCTGGCTGGCAACCGACATTGTGCGTAACCACCTCAACTCCCCGTCGATGCTCTGCCTGCTGTCGCTGCAAGACTGGCTGGCAACCGACGAGCAACTGCGCCTGCCCGACGCCGATGCCGAACGCATCAACGTGCCGTCCAACCCCAAGCACTACTGGCGTTACCGCATGCACATGACCATCGAGAGCTTGATGGGCGAGCAGGAGTTCAACAACAAGATTGAAGCATTGATTAGCAATAGCGGACGCAAATGAAACGCTACTCATTGATTGTAATAGTCATGGCACTGCTATACGCTGTGACCGCAGCCGCCCAGGGGTCCCCCGCCGCATCGTTGCTCACGGGGAACCTCAGCGAGGCGACCTACTCCCCGGTGGCGACTCAGTTCAAGATTGAGACCCTGCCGGGTGCCAAAGCGGTGAAGTTGCGCCTGTACAACGAGGGCATGGGCGGCAAGCCCATCAAGACGGTCAACCTCAAGCACTCGCCCACAGCCGGCGGCAACCTGCTGTGGGAAGGCACTGTCAAGGGCGACCTCAAGGGTAAGTTCTACACCTTTGACGTGAAGTACGGCAAGGCCTTCAAGGGCGAGACGCCGGGCGTGTTTGCCACGGCAGTGGGCGTGAACGGTCGTCGCGGTGCCATCATTGACATGCGCGACACCGACCCCGCCGGCTGGAGTAGCGACCGCCGTCCCGCCATCGCGCCCAAGGACCTGATTCTCTATGAGTTGCATCACCGCGACTTCTCGATTGACGCCAGCAGCGGCTTGCAGCACAAGGGCAAATTCCTCGCGCTCACCGAGCCCCGCGCGATTGCTCACCTCAAGCGGTTGGGCATCAACGCTGTGCACATCCTGCCCAGCTTTGACTATGCCTCGATTGACGAGACCAACCTACAGGTGAACAAGTACAACTGGGGCTACGACCCGCTGAACTACAATGTGCCTGAGGGTAGCTACTCAACCGACCCGTACAATCCGGTGGCTCGCATCAGCGAGTTCAAGCAGATGGTGCAGGCGTTGCACCGCGCGGGCATCCAAGTAATCCTCGATGTGGTGTACAACCACACCTACAGCGTTGCCGGCAGCCCGTTCCAGTGCACCATGCCCGACGAGTACTTCCGCCTGAACGCCGACGGCACCTACAGCAACGGTAGCGGCTGCGGCAACGAGACCGCCAGCGAGCACGAGGTGATGCGCCGCTTCATGGTCGAGAGTGTCAAGTACTGGGTGAGCGAGTATCACATTGATGGCTTCCGCTTTGACCTGATGGGCGTGCACGACATCGAGACGATGAACACGATTCGCACCGCGCTCAACGCCATCGACCCGGACATCTACGTGTACGGCGAGGGCTGGTCGGCAGGCACGTGTGCCTATCCGCATGACCGCCTGGCGATGAAGGCCGCAGTCGACCGCATGCCGGGCATCGCCGCCTTCAGCGACGACATCCGCGACGCGTTGCGCGGCCCGTTCAGCGACGACACCAAGCCGGCATTCCTCGCCGGCATCAAGGGCCACGAGCAGAGCATCATGTTCGGCATCGTGGGCGGTGTAAGCCACCCGCAGGTCAACATCGGCAAGGTGAACTATAGCGACCACTTCTGGTGCAACGAGCCCACCCAACTCATCTCCTACGTGAGCTGCCATGACGACATGTGCCTCGTGGACCGCCTCAAGGCGAGCATCCCGGGCATCGGCATTGACGAGCTCATCCGCCTGGACCTGCTGGCACAAACCGCCGTATTCACCTCGCAGGGCGTGCCGTTCATGCTCAGCGGCGAGGAGATGCTGCGCGACAAGAAGGGTGTGCACAACAGCTTTGAGAGCCCCGATTCCATCAATCACCTCGACTGGACCAACCTCGAGAAGTACCCGCAGGTGATGGCGTACTACAGCGAGCTGATTAACATCCGCAAGCAGCACCCGGCATTCCACATGGGCAGTGCCGAGCTGGTGCGCCGCAACCTTGAGTTTCTGCCTGCCGGCGACTGTGTGGTGGCATTCCACATCAAGTCGGGGCTGAGGGCACAGGGTGTCAACGAGTCGTGGGGCGACATCTATGTCGTGCTCAACGCCAACAAGCAAGCCACCACCATCACAGTGCCCGAGGGCGACTACACCGTGGTGGCGCGCAACATCGCCGCGTGCGAGCAGGGTCTCGCCACCATTAGCGGCAGCACCGTGACCGTGCCCGCTCAGAGCGCGCTAATCTTCCATAATTAATAATCTAACATCAATAATCGGGTCGCCCAAACCAATCACTTGCGCGGCCCGATTTTATTTAACCACTATGATAAAACGTATTCTCACCGCCGCTCTCATGGCGGCACTGCTGCCGCTGGCGGCACTCGCGGCATCGGCTTCACTCAACATCGACCGCATTGACCCGCCCAACTGGTACACGGGCCTCAAGCACAGCAGCCTCCAACTCATGGTGTACGGCAAGGACATCAAGACAGCCGATGTGAGCACCGACTATAGCGGAGCGCGCATCGACAGCATCGTGCGCCTGGACGGCAGCAACAACTACCTGCTCATCTATCTGGACCTCAAGGACGCCAAGCCCGGCACGATGCAACTCACCTTCAAGCGCGGCAAGAAACAGGTGCAATACCCCTACATGCTGTGCGAGCGCGAGATGCCCGGCAGCGAGCGCCGCGGCTTTACCAACGCCGACGTGCTGTACATGCTCATGCCCGACCGCTTTGCCAACGGCAATACCGCCAACGACCAGATAGCCGGCATGCGACCCTACAAGTGTGACCGCAGCGAGCCCAGCCTGCGCCACGGCGGCGACATTGCCGGCATACGCAGCCACCTGGACTACTTCAACACACTGGGCGTGACCGCGTTGTGGTTCACACCGCTGCTTGAGAACGATTCGCCGGACCACGCCGGCCGCGTGAGCACCTATCACGGCTATGCCACTACCGACTACTACCGCGTGGACCCGCGATTTGGCAGCAACGACGACTACCGCCACCTCACCGATGAGGCTCATGCCCATGGACTGAAGATTGTCATGGACATGATCTTCAACCACTGCGGCTTTGAGCACCCCTGGGTGAGCGACATTCCCAGCTCGGACTGGTTCAACCTGGACGGCTGGCTCAAGCAACGCGCCGACAAGACCGGCAGCGACCCGCGTGGCACCGACTTCCTGCAGACGAGCTACAAGCTCACCCCCGTGCTTGACCCCTACGCCAGCGAGATTGACCTCAAGGAGACGGTTCAAGGCTGGTTTGTCACCACTATGCCCGACCTCAACCAGAACAATCCTCACGTGATGGACTACCTGATTCAGAACAGCATCTGGTGGATCGAGACCATCGGCATCGACGGCATTCGCATGGACACCTACCCCTACGCCTACGCCAAGCCCATGGCACGCTGGATGAAAACGCTCGACGAGGAATACCCCAACTTCAACGTTGTGGGCGAGACCTGGGTGGAGCAACCCGCCTACACCGCCGCATGGCAAAAGGACAGCCCCAACAACAAGGACAACAGCTACCTCAAGACCGTGATGGACTTCTCCTTCCACGAGAAGGTGGACTCGGCTCGCACCGAGGTGACCGACGGCTGGTGGCGTGGCTACAACCGGTTGTACAACAGCCTCGCCTTTGACTACCTCTACCCCAACCCGAGCAGCGTGATGGCGTTTGTCGAGAACCATGACACCGACCGCTACCTGCGCGACACCCGCGACGCGCGCCCGCTCAAGCAGGCTCTCGCCCTGCTGCTGACCATCAAGCGCATTCCGCAACTGTACTACGGCACCGAGATACTGATGAACGGCACCAAGGCACGCACCGACGGCGATGTGCGCCGCGACTTCCCGGGCGGATTTCCGGGCGATGAGCGCAACTGCTTCACTCAGGCGGGTCGCACACGCGAGGAGCAGGATATGTTCCAGTGGATGAGCCGCATGTTGCACTGGCGCCAGGGCAATGAGGCGATCATAGGCGGACGCCAAGTGCAATTCATTCCGCGCGACGGCGTGTACGTCATCGCCCGTCAGGGCGGCGGACGCACCGTGATGACCATTGTCAACGGCACCGATGAGACGCGCGAGCTCGACAAAGCGCGCTACGCCGAGGTCATCGGCACCCACACCACCGCCCGCGACATCCCCACCCAGGGCTACTACCTCCTGAGCGAGAGCATCACCCTGCCGCCCCGCGGCACCCTCGTGCTCGAACTACAGTAACAATAGAGTTCTTAGAAATCTTAGAGGTCTTAGAAATCTTAGAGGTCTTAGAAATCTTAGAGATCTTAGAAATCTTAGAGGTCTTAGAAATCTTAGAGGTCTTAGAGTTCTTAGAGTTCTTAGAGTTCT
>CAMHDX010000011.1 GCA_946183895.1 uncultured Porphyromonadaceae bacterium
GCTACTCAGTGCTACCTAATACGCAGTGCGCACCACGGCTCCTCCGTGGCACGCACTGCGTTTGATAGGTGGCACTGCCAAGTCTTGCGACGGGCAGCTCGCTATAGGTTGGGGTCCCAGAGGATTTCCTCGGTCTGGGTGTTGATGTTGTTGTAGCGGGCGAGGATAAAGAAGAAGTCGCTCAGGCGGTTGAGGTATTGCAACACCAGCGGGTCAATGGGGGCGCTGTGGCTGAGCGTGACGACGTGTCGCTCGGCACGGCGGGTGATGGTGCGGCAGATGTCGCACAGGGCGCTCAGTCGGCTGCCACCGGGCAGCACAAAGCCACGCAGCGGCGGCAACTCGGCGTCCATCTCGTCAATCTTGCTCTCCAACTCTTTGACATCGGCAATGTATAGTCCGGTCGCCTTGTCGGCATCCTCGGTGGCGAGGTATGCGCCGATGTTAAACAACTTATTCTGAATGCGATAGATTATCTTGGGCAGGTCATCGTGGTCAAGTTTGCTGTTGTGAGCCAGCAGTCCGATGAAGCTGTTGAGCTCGTCGAGGGTGCCATAGGTCTCAACGCGGATGTCGTCTTTAGCGACGCGTTTGCCATGGACAAGTGATGTGGTGCCGGCATCGCCGGTAAGGGTGTAAATTTTACTTTTCATAATGTCAAATTATTGTTAATTACATGTTTTACTTGTTTAAAGCCGTAGGTGTGCTCGGTGTCGTCGTCGTGACGCAAGATGAGTTCGCCCAGGCTGTTCACGCCCGCCACGGTGGCGGTGAATGGTGTGCCCTGCACGGTGAGCCACCGGTGCGGTTTGCCGTCGTTGCGGAACAGGCGCGAGGCAAACTGCCGCTCAAAATCGAGTGCGAGCGCCTCGTAATGCTCGGCGCTGTCAAGTCGTGTCAGAATGCGTGACACGACCGCATGGAGTAGCGCATCCAGGTCAAACTCGTGCCGCGCGACCTGGGCGAGCGACACCGGGTTGGGCGCGTCGCTGATGAAGCGCGTCTGGTTGACGTTGAGGCCCACTCCGATGACGGTGTGCTCCAGACGGTCGCCGGTGATGGAGTTCTCGATGAGAATGCCGGCAAGCTTGCGCTCGCCCACATAGATGTCGTTGGGCCACTTGACGCTAACGTCGCGCGGGTCAATGAGCTCGCCCACGGCATCGACAATGCCCAGAGCAGTGCAGACGCTCACTAGCCACTGCCTTGCCGGCGCCAGGCGCTCTGGTCTGTACAGGATGGTGAACGACAGATTCTTGCCCGGCTCCGCCTCCCAGCGATTAGAGCCCCAGCCACGCCCTGCTGTCTGGTCGGGCGTGTAGACCACGGCACAATCAGGCAACGACGCGGCGTGCTCCTTGACGTAGGTGTTGGTGGACGCGAGCTGCTCGAACTTGATGAAAGTTGCCGCAGGCTGCATTACTCCGGAATTGTGACAGTCATGGTGCGCTCGCCGGTGTCGTGGTTGACGTCAATGCGGACCACCACGGTGTCGTCGGGCAGCAGGTTCTCGATGCGCTCGGGCCACTCAATCAAGCACAGCGCGCCGCAGTCAAAGTAGTCCTCGGCACCCAGGTCGATTGCCTCGGCCTCGCTCTCGAGACGATAGCAGTCAAAGTGGTAGATAAGCTCGGCGGTAGTGTCGCTGCGATACTCGTTGATGATGGCGAACGACGGCGAATTGGTCACATCGCTCTCCACACCCAGGGCGCGGCACAGGGCGTTGATAAACGTGGTCTTGCCGGCACCCATCTCGCCGTAGAACGCGTACACGGTCTCATCGCCCATCAGGGCGAGGAACTGCTGTGCAGCCTCGTCAAGGGCATCGACATTGGGAATGTTGATAATTTTCTTCATCTATTATTGATATTTTTTTTCGTGATTATAATCCTTGATTGAGAGTATTGCCGCCCGCCGCCACATTACTTGGGCGAGAGGCTCACCAGCGGCACGAGCATCTCCTCCATCGAGATGCCGCCGTGCTGGAAGGTGCCGCCGTAGTACTGCACGTAGTAGTTGTAGTTGTTGGGGTAGGCAAAGAAGTCGTGGTTCATGGCGAACACGTAGGCACTCGACACGTTGGGCGAGGGCAGGCCCACCGTGGCGGGCCGCGTGATCTCGTAGACCTGCCGCGGATTGTAACTCAGGCTCTTGCCCAGCTTGTAGCGCAGGTTGGTGTTGGTGTTCTTGTCGCCCACAATCTTGATGGGGTTGTCGACCATGATGGTGCCGTGGTCGGTGGTGAGCACAACGTGAAATCCGCGTGCCGCCATGCCGCGAAACAAGTCCTGGGCGTAGCTGTTGCGGAACCACGATTCGGTCAAGTCGCGATAAGCCGCATCCGAGCCTGCCAGCTCGCGTATCATCTTGCTCTCGGTGCGGGTGTGCGAGAGCATGTCCACAAAGTTGAGGACAATCACGTTGAGCTGGAAGTTGTCCAGGCGGTCAATGTTGCGCACCAGGCGCTCGCCGCTGTCAACGTCAGCCACCTTGTTGTAGCTGAAGTGGATGCGCCGGCGGAATCGGTCCAAGAAGGTCTGGACCAGCGGTGCCTCGTTGACGTTCTTGCCGTCGTCATCGCCCTGCTCAATCCACAGGTCGGGGTACATCTGCTTGATTTGAGCCGGCATCAGTCCCGAGAAGATAGCGTTGCGCGCATACTGGGTGGTGGTGGGCAGAATGGATGTGTACAGGACATCGCGGTCGACATTGAACATGCCCGACACGGCAGGCTGTATGGTCTTCCACTGGTCCAGCCTGAAGTTGTCAATCACCACAAAGCACACCTTCTTGCCCGCATCGAGCAGCGGCAGCACCGCGGTCTTGAAGATCTCGTCGCTGCGCAGCGGGTGCTCCCCGCCGCCATGCCACCGCTCGTAGTTGCGCCTCACAAACTTGGCGAAGGCGCTATTGGCCTCGTCGCGCTGGTTGACTATCATCTGGTACATGCCCGTCTCGGCGCCGGCAAGGGTGATCTCCCAGCGCACCAGCGTCGAGTAGATGTCATACCAGTCGTCGATGGTCGACGCATTGTTGATGCGCATAGTGATGTCGCCAAACTGCTTGCGGTAGTCCAGCGTGACTTGTTGCTTGACCAGGTCGTCGCTGTGCAGGTTCTTCTTGATAGAGAGCAAAATCTGCATTGGGTTGACCGGCTTGATGAGGTAGTCGGCGATTGAGCTGCCCACCGCTTGATTCATAATGTTCTCCTCCTCGCTCTTGGTAATCATGATCACGGGGATGGCGGGTTGCGCGATTTTGATGCGCTGCAGGGTCTCGAGACCGCTGATGCCGGGCATGTTCTCGTCAAGTATCACCATGTCGAAGTGGCCCGCCTCGAGCGCGTCGATGGCGTCGCGGCCATTGGTCACGGTTTCCACCTCGTAGCCCTTGCTGTTGAGGAAAAGTATGTGGGGCTTCAACAGGTCAATCTCGTCGTCAGCCCATAGAATCTTGATGTTGCTCATAGTCGGTTCACGTTACGTTCTACTTGCCGCGTGCCGCCTTGCGTTCCTGCTCACGCTGCTTGCGCTCCTGCTCACGTTGTTTGCGCTCTTGCTCGCGTTGCTTCTCGCGCTGTTTGCGCTCCAGCTCGCGCTGCTTAGCCTTCTGTTTGCGTTCTTGCTCCTTGGCCTTGGCCTCGGCTTTGCGTTGCTTTTCGCGCTCCTTGCGTTGTTGCTCGCGCAGTTTCTGCTTCTCCTTTTGCTGTTGCTTCTTGAGGCGGCGTTGCTCCTCGCGCTGCTTCTCGCGCTGCTTTTTAGCCTCGGCGATGCTGTCGCGTCGCGCCTGCTCGGCAAGTTGCTTGCTGCGCCACCTGTCTTGCTGTGCACGCTCGCGCTCGCGGCTGGCTTGCTCCTCAGCCTCCAGTCGCTCTTGCTCCTCGCGTTCGCGCTGCTTGCGCTCGGCCTCCTCGGCCTTGCGGCGTTGCTTGTCGAGCTCGCGTTGTTGCTGCTCAATGGCTCGGCGCTGCTCGGCTTGGGTGCGGGCATCCGCCTCGGGGTCGACCTCGAGCAGCATCGGCACGGTTTCGCCGGCGATACTATCGCTCGGTTGCTCGGGCTGTTGTTTCTCCTGCTCGGGCTGCTGCTCTTGCTTGGGCTGTTGTTGCTCGGGCTGTTGCTCTTGCTCGGGCTGTTGTTGCTCGGGCTGCTGTTTCTCCTGCTCGGGCTGTTGTTGCTGCTCGGGCTGTTGTTGCTCCTGCTCGGGCTGCTGCTCCTGCTCGGGCTGCTGTTTCTCTTGCTCGGGCTGCTGTTTCTCTTGCTCGGGCTGTTGCTGCTCCTGCTTGGGCTGTTTATGCTCTTGCTCGGGTTGTTGCTTGAAGTCATCAACGTCCTCCCATGCGCCATGCGAGGCGTTGCCCTCGACTTCGGGTGCCTCCTCAACCTCGCCTGCCATCTCGAGCTTGCCGTGCTCGGTGTCGTTCTTCTCCTCCAGGTAGTTGAAGTAGTCCTCAAACGAGCGGCCCTCGTTGAGCAGCAACTCGAAGTTATCGACACTGATGAGCACCGGGTGAACCTGCGCCGGCAGGCTCAGTGACTCGTCGCCCTCAAAGATGGTGCGGTAGTGCTTCACCTCGTCAAAGTTGGCAAAGCCCTTCACTACCAGCAATCCCAGCCGCCCGAAGGTCATCTGCTCCAGGTCGTAGTCCTTGACCACAAACGTGTTGAAGTTGTGGCGCGCCACCTCGTAGAGCAGCAGGTTAGAGCTCACGCTGTCGGTGGGGTAGAGCAGCACGAATACGTGCGGCTTGTCGTAGTCCTCCTTGAAGGGGGTGAACTTGCGCTCAAGGTCGGCGGGAGTGGTGTCGTTGCTCAGTCGGGTACTCCACAGCATGCCGCGCACATTGCTCGCGCCGCCCTCAATCTTACGTCCGGCGTTGAGCTGCTTGACTATTGACGAGGCGGTGGGAGTGATGTCCGTCTCGGGATAGCGCTGCAGCATGTCCTTGAGCGTCGACTGGAACTTCTCATAGTCACGCTCGGTGACGTAGCTCAGCGCGTCGATGAACATGAACTTGGGCATAATCTTGCTCAGCGGGTACTTGCGCATCATCTCCTCATAGCTGTGGTGGACAACAGCGTTGTTGCCGTTGAGGTAGGCGTCGTAGGCCACGGCGTACATTGACTCCTGGTCCGCTTGCATGTTCTTGAGGTTCTCGAAGTAGTTGGGGTCCTGCAATGCCTGACCGTACTTGGAATCGGCAAACTCCTCGGTGAGCTTGGCGCGATATTGCTCGGCAAGGCCGATGTCGCCGATGCGCATGTACATCAGGTAGAGGTTGTAGTACACCTCAAGCCGGTAAGTGTTCTCCGGGTAGCGGTCCATCAGGCGCTTGAACTCGACAGCGGCGGCATCGTAGTCCTCCAGCTTGTCCTTGAGGATGACGCCCATATTGTACAGGCCCTCCTGAATGACGTCGTGCGCCGCCTGGATTTGCTCCTCGGTGCGCGGAATCTGCTTGAGGTAGTACTCGGGGAAGTGCGGGTCCTCGCTACGCTTGACCGAGTCTTGCTGCTCCTTGGTCAGCTCGGGCTGACCGGAGGCGACAACCGTCGAATCGCCGGCAATCGAATCGCCTGCTTGCGACAGGTCCTCGCCCGGGGCCTCGTCGCCGCCCAGGCTGAAGGTCGTCTTGTCCCTGCGCCGCCAGTTGTCCTCCAGCTTGCGGTTGCCCCACTGCTGCTGGAAGGCGGTCTTGCCGGCATTCTTGGTGGCGGTGTTGTAGAAGTACCACGACTTGTCGGTGTTGATCTGGAAGTCGCTGGGCGCATTGCTGTTTTGCTTGATTAGGCTGCCCTGAGCGCCCTGCTTGGCGAGGTACTCTTGGCGTTGTGCCTCGTCCTTCTCCTCTTTCTCCTTCTTCTTGAGCTCGTCAATGATTTTTTTAATTACCTTGTCCAGCTCCTCGGGCGAGAGAGTGGACAGGTGCAGCAGGGAGTCCTGCAGGGTGACATTCTGCGAGTAGACGGCGAGCTCGTCAAGCACGTCGCTGCGTCGCTTGAGCATCTTGTAGTTTGGGTAGGTCTCGCTCACGGCGGCGATGCCCTCGGCATAGCACGGCTGGGCGAGGTCATACTTGTGCTGGGCGAAGTACACTCCACCCAGCGTCAACTGGCTGATTGCCTTGTCAATGCCGTTGCGCGTGCTCTTCTTGGCTGCGAGCACGTAGTTCTCGATGGCGTTGGCGGTGTCGCGCCGCGAGAGGTAGAGGTTGCCGATGGCGTAGTAGATTTGGTCCAGATACTCGCTGTTGCGGTCGTATCGGGTCATGTGCTTGAGGCTGCGCACCTCGCTCTCGATGTTGTTGCCGGCGTACACGGCGCTCTGCTTGATGCGCGCGTTGAACTTGGTACGATAGGTTGAGCCGCTCGACGAGCCGGCATTCTTGTAGGCAAGATAGGCGAGGTCCTTTTGTCCGGTTTGCTCATACAGCTGTCCCAACAGGAAGTTGAGCCGCACCTTTTGCTGACCGCCGGTGCCGTCAATAGCCTTGGTGAGATAGGGAATCGCCTTGTCGGCAAGGTGTTGCTTGGCGTAGTAGTCGGCAAAGGCGAGGTTGGCGAGGGCGCGCACGCGGCTGTCCTCAATCTTGTCAGGGTGGACGTGAGCCAACACGTTGTCCGCCTCGGTGGGCCAGTCCATGGCGCAGTAGCACAGCGCCTCCCACACCATTGATTCCTGCACCAGCTCGGGTTTCCACGTGAAGTGGCGGTAGATGTAGCGGAATGTGGCGGCGGCGTCAAGGAACTCGCCCTTCATGTACTCAGCCTTGGCGAGCAGGAACCACGCGTTGTGGATAAACGGGTTGTACTCGTCGCGCTTGAGCCACTCCTTGTACTTGGGGTCGTTGCCCTTGCCGCTCTTGCGCTTGGGCTTCTTCTTGATGGAGTGAAGGCTGATCGCCTTTTGCATCTTCTCGATGGTGCGGTCAAACGAGCCTGCCGGCTGCGGCGACTTGGGGTTGTTGCGCGCCTCGGCGGGGTGGATGTAGAGTTGCTGCGAGTAGTCGTCCTCATACTTGTCCTCCATGTCCTTGAGCTGCTCGTCGTAGTTGGTCTTGCCGTGGTAGTACACATTGTAGCGTGTGGTGAACGCCTGCCAAAACCGCGAGGCGGCAGTGTTCTTCTTGGCGCTGCAACCGGCTATCATCCATGCCGCGGCCACGAGCAACAAGAGCGGAATATGTCGTTTAAGAGCCTTCATGAATATATATAACGCCCGCGACCCTCGGTTTATTGCACGCGCACGGGGCTTAGTTATTGCTGCTCCGCCATGAGCATGAGCAGCTCATCGCGAATGACCTCGGGCATGGCGATGCCGCGGCGCTCGATGCTATGCTGCCACGGGGCGCGGTCGGCGGGCACGAGGGTGTAGAGCACGTCGCGCCACTGCTCCAACTCGTCGTCGGTGTACTTATCGGCCGCGCGCCCCTTGAACGCGTCCAGCTCTTCGTCGTCAAAGTATGGCGGCTTGCAGCCCGCAACCACCTCGTCGGTAAGCAGTTGCACGGTCGGGCACGTGGAGTGCAGCACGCAATTCTCGTCCTCGCATGCCGTAGCCGCCTCGACCGGCTCCTCGGCCGCCTCGGCGACCTCGTTATCGCCCTCGCGCGGCGCCATGCGCTTGTCAATCAAGTAGACGATGCCCCCTGTCACGGCGAGCACGCCCAGCAGAATCAAGACCGGTTCGAGCATGCGTCACTTGAGTTGGTTGAGCACACCGGCACGCGTCATAAAGTAGTTGTTGCGCTGCTCCAGCAGGCGATATTCGCTGTGATTGCCCCAGAAGGCCGGCTCGTCGCGAATCTCGGTGTCCTCGCCGGTGTCATTGTTGATATAATCCTTAATCATCGACTGCCAGTGCTTGATGCGCTCGGTCGCGTCGTTGTAGTGCATCAGGTCGTTGGCGTCGTCAACAGCCTGTTTGAGGTACTTGATGTACAACGCGCGGTACTCGTCGAACACGAGCAACCGTCTGATGAGCGGGCTGCCGTACTCGCCCCAGTTGAGCGGGTCGTGATTCACGGCGTCGCTCTGCACGCCGCACCGGTTGGTCGTGCCCAGCGTGTTGTCGTAGTCGTAGGGGATGAAGTACACCTTGTAGTCGTAGATGTCCTCGGTGGTGAAGTACAGGTAGAAGTTGTTGCCGTTGTTCCAGTAGTCGTCCCACATGCCCATCGCCACGCTCAGGGCGTAGGTGTGCAGCAGCAGGTCCACGTCACACACCTCGTTAATCCACTTGTAGAAGCTATCGTCCTTCTTGCCGTTGAGCTTGAGCTGGAAGTCAATGAGCTGATTCTTAGCATTGTCAAAGCGCTTAGTGTTGGTCTCGAGGGTGTACACGTGCTTGTCGTCGCTGTCATCGTCGTACCAGTAGTCGCCGTCGTAGCCGCTGTTCAGGTTAGCCTTGTGGGCCGTGTAGCGGCACTTCCACAGGTTGCCCTGGTGGGTGCCGAAGGTGTCCTCGGTGTCGCGGCGCTTGAGCCAATTCTCGTCGATGGGCTCCAGCATCTCGTACACGCCGTAGTATGCCTCCTTGGCATCGCCCTCGACGTGTAGCCACAGGCGGCAGTACACGTCGCGCGAGCCGGTCCAGATGCCGGCACGGCGAAACAAGTCGTAGCAGAACATCTCGCGCACGTACATCGGGTCGTCCTTGAACCACTTGAGGTGCAACTTGCGCACGCCCTGAATGGTGTGCTCCTCATCCTTGACGTACTTGCGCAGGTGCAGGCCGAAGTGAGCGTGATGCCAGTCGGTGTGGCCCGCGGTGTGCATCTCGCCCTTGCCGCCCTCGGGACGGCGCCGCGACGTGTTGCCCTTGAGGCGCAGGCCGATGTCGTTGATGTCGTATATCTCGCCATCAACGCCGATGTAGCGCAGGTTCGCCATCACATACTGGGTGGTCTGCGGGTTGGCGTCGTACAGCGAGAGCAACCGGTTCCACTCGTCGAGCGGTACACTGATGTGCAACTCGGGCAGCGAGGTCGTCGTGTCGTCCCACACATAGTCCTCGGCGGTGCGTATCCACTCGCGCTCGCCGGTGATGATGCGGCTCAACACGTCGTTCACATCGCCAATGTTAATCAGGCTGTCCTTAGCCAGGTCGTAGTGATAGTCGTACTCGCCCTCGGCAAGGATGTTGTTGAGAATGACGTTGACGTCACCAATGTTGATCTCACCATCGCCATTGGTGTCACCCTGCAGGTAAACCTCGCCGGTGGCGGGCACGGGGCTCATCATCGCCATCAGCGCTATTGCTATGCCAATACTTGAATGTTTCATCATGCGTTAAAAATAGAGCGCAAAGTTAATGCAAAATCCCAAAAATACTCTACCTTTGCACCACATTTTTAACCACAACTTATTAATACAGATAAAATAATCATGTCTAAAACTATCCAATACACAACCAGCGGCACGTGCTCGAGGCAGATTAACGTTGACATTGACGATGCCGGTCGCATCAGCCATGTCGAGATTGTGGGCGGCTGCCCGGGCAACACCGTGGGCCTCGCCCGCATGGTTGAGGGCCGCATGGCAAGCGATGTGATAGACCTGCTCGAGGGCATTCCCTGCGGCACCAAGACCACGTCATGCCCCGACCAGCTCGCCCGAGCCCTGCGCCAGGCCCTCGCCGGGTGAGCGCGACTTGACAATACCCTTAGTGACTTCTACTCCATCAACCGCCCATGAATTGCATGGTGCGGTTTTTGCGCATTTGAATGGTTGATAGTTGTAAAAGTTATCGAATGTTAAAAGAGTAAATGGCGTTTTTTTTGGTGGTTTCAACTAAAATACATATCTTTGCACACTTTAATGATAACCAAGCATTATCGTACCATTAGAAATTATGACCGAGAAAACCATCAGTACTCGTTATCGCGAGTGTGCCATCAGCGAGTTGAACGAGGAAGACCGTCGCCTTGTCGAGGCTTGCAAGAAAGCCACCGGCGGGTCTTATGCCCCCTATAGCCACTTCAATGTGGGTGCGGCACTATTGCTTGAGAATGGCGAGATTGTGCTGGGCGCCAACCAGGAGAACGCGGCATTCGGTGCCGGCACCTGCGGCGAGCGCAGCGCGCTGTACAACGCCGGTGCCAACTACCCCAATGTGCCGGTTGTCAAGCTGGCTGTCACCGCCTACACCGCCGGCGACTTTGTCGCCGACCCGTGCTCGCCGTGCGGCATTTGCCGCCAGGCGATGGTCGAGTTCGAGACCAAGAGTGGCAAGCCGATGCAGGTGTTGCTGGTCGCTAAAGACCGCGTCTACATCCTTGATAGCGCCAAGGGCCTGCTGCCGCTGGGCTTCACCGAATTTTAGAAAAATTCTTAAATTTTGTTATTTGGGCTATTTTGCCTACCTTTGCACGCCCGACCACATCGCACCATGTGGTGGAGTGCCGTGTTATTGCTAATTTAACCTAAAATAATATACTAATAATGAGAAAATTGATTTTGACGTTGGCGTCGATGGCAGCCCCACTCGCGCTACTGGCGAGCGAGGCAAACCTGAAGATGCCCGAAGGCTTTGCCACCGATGGTCGCACTCAGGTGCTGTATTGGGGCTTTGCCGTTGTGGTGCTGGGCATGTTGTTCGGCTTCTACCAGTTCAACAAGGTGAAGGCGCTGCCGGCTCACAGCTCAATGCTGGAAATTGGCAATGTGATATTCAAGACCTGCTCTACCTACCTCAAGCAGCAAGGCAAGTTCCTTGGAATACTGTTCGTGTTCATCGGGCTTGCCGTGGTGCTTTACTTCGGTCTGTTGGAGGGCATGCCGTTGAGTAGCGTGTTTCTGATTCTGGGTTGGACCGTGATAGGTGTGCTGGGCTCGTATGCTGTAGCGTGGTATGGTGTGCGCATGAACACCTATGCCAACTCACGCATGGCGTTCGCCTCGCTGCGTCGTCATCCGCTCGACCTGCTCAACATTCCGTTGACCGCCGGCATGAGCATCGGCATCCTGCTCATCTGTGTGGAGTTGGTGCTGATGCTGGTCATCCTGCTGTTCATGCCCGCCGACCTTGCCGGCAGCTGCTTTATCGGCTTCGCCATCGGTGAGAGCCTCG
>CAMHDX010000012.1 GCA_946183895.1 uncultured Porphyromonadaceae bacterium
CCAAATGAGACTTATTATTGAGCCGGACTATGTCCGCATGAGTGAATGGGCAGCGCAGTATGTTGCCAAGCGAATCAACGAGGCCAACCCCACCGCCGAGCACCCCTTTGTTCTGGGTTGCCCCACGGGTAGCTCTCCCCTGGGCATGTATCGCCGCCTGGTCGAGCTGAACAAGGAAGGTAAGGTATCGTTCCGCAACGTTGTGACCTTCAATATGGACGAATACGTCGGCCTGCCCGAGGATCACCCCGAGAGCTACCACTCGTTCATGTGGAACAACTTCTTCTCGCACATTGACATCAAGCCCGAGAACGTGAATATCCTCAACGGCAACGCAGCCGACCTCGAGAAGGAGTGCGCCGACTACGAGGCACGCATCGCCGCAGCCGGCGGCATCGACCTGTTCATGGGCGGCGTGGGCCCCGACGGTCACATCGCCTTCAACGAGCCGGGCTCCAGCCTGGTGTCACTCACCCGCCAGAAGACCCTGACCACCGACACCATCATCGCCAACAGCCGCTTCTTTGAGGGCGACGTGAACAAGGTGCCTCGCACGGCGCTGACCGTGGGTGTGGGCACCGTGATGGCAGCCCGCGAGGTGATGATTCTGGTCAACGGCCACGCCAAGGCGCGCGCGCTGCAGGCAGCCGTCGAGGGCGGCGTGTCGCACATGTGCACCCTGAGCGCGCTGCAGCTGCACCGCCACGCCATCATCGTTGCCGACGAGGCCGCCTGCGAGGAGCTCAAGGTGGGCACCTACCGCTACTTCAAGGACATCGAGGCGAAGAACCTCTAACGAGCGGTCCATATATAATAATGAGTGGCACGGAACCTATCACCCCGTGCCACTCATTATTTATTAGCACCGGTTACAGCAGCTCGCGCAGGCGGGCGACGCCCTCGGTGGCGACCATGGGCAGCACCGTGACACGCGACGACACGGCGGCCGGCTTGGGGTCGATGTAGAAGATGCGGGTAGCGGGACGCGCATAGCGGATGAGTGCGGCGGCGGGATAGACCACCAGCGACGTGCCGATGATGACAAGCACATCGGCCTGCTCGACCAGCGAGACAGCCGGACCGAAGTTGGGCACGTCCTCGCCGAAGAACACAATGTGGGGTCTCACCGGGTCGCCGTAGGGGTCACGCGTGTTGACCGTCGTGGTCAGCCCCTTGTCGGTCAAGCGGTCGCACGGCAAGGTGTAGACCCGCTCGGGGTGGGTCATCGAGCGCACCTTCATCAACTCGCCGTGCAGGTGCAGCACATGGGTCGAGCCGGCGCGCTCATGCAGGTCATCGACGTTCTGCGTGATGATGCGCACGTCATAGTCGCGCTCCATCTCGGCGAGGCCCAAGTGGGCGGCGTTGGGCTTGATGTCACGCGTCATCTTGGTGCGTAGGTTGCTGTAAAATTGATGTATCAGGGCAGGATTGCGGGCAAAGCCCTCGTCACTCGCCACCTCCATCACCGGGTAGTTGTCCCACAAGCCACCGGCGTCACGATAGGTTGCCATTCCACTCTCAGCGCTCACTCCGGCGCCCGTACTGACTACGATTTTCATAATATTATCATTTATTAGAAAGCAAACATTAATTCAATAAGCACAAAGTTAGACAAAATCCGGCACACCTGCAAGCGCAATCAGCAACCCATCTGCTCGCGCCGATAGCAAAGCACTAACCGGCTTTTTCGACCATTTTGAGAAACACCAAGGTTCGTAAACAAAATTTAACATTCGGGCGATTAAACCCTTGATTTCTACATAAAGTACTGATAGTCAACATATCTCAGAGGCGGCTGCGGTAATAAATCGTGAATTTTTATGTTTTACAACAACTTTTTGAAAAAAAAATTACCTAAAAAAATGCTCCATATTAAAAATTTGATATAAATTTGCACCGTTTTTCAAAGAGAACATTATTGTTTTATTATTTTTTAAAGTTTTATTTAAAATGAAGAAGTTAGTTTTATTACTTGCTGTTGTTTTTGGTGTTTCGTTCGTTTCTTGCACCGAGCAGGCTCAAGAGAATGCTGAGGCTCAGGCTGCTGAGGCTACCGAGGCTGTTGTTGAGACCGTTGACACTGCCGCTGCTGCTGTTGTTGACAGCGCCGCTGCTGTTGTTGACAGCGTTGCCGCTCCCGCTGCTGAGCAGAAGTAATCAACCCGTTTGATTGCTTAACTCGTAACACTATTACGACGACAGAAGAAGTTTGAAGCTGTTCCCCTCTTGGTGAGCCGAGCAGCTTTATTCTTTCTCTTTAGTGAAAATACAAGTGTCTGCCCCCGCTGTTAGCGGTCGCAGACACTGCTTTTTTGTCGCCAAACACCAGTTTTTGCTGATTTGCCGATTTTTTGCTAACTTTGTCAAGATTTTTTGATATTATGGCAATAGAAGACAACATACTCGAGCAGGAGCCCGTTGAGGGCCTGTTCACCGCGCCGGAGACGCCCGGCGACCATGGCGGCTACGAAGAGTTGACCACGCTGACCCCGCGCGAGCACATCAGGCTGCGCCCCGGCATGTACATCGGCAAGCTGGGCGACGGCTCGCAAAGCGACGATGGCATCTACGTGCTCATCAAGGAGGTGATTGACAATAGCGTTGACGAGTTCAATCGCGGCTATGCCAAGCCCGTGATTGAGATAAGCGTTGAGGACGGCACCGTGCGTGTGCGCGACTACGGCAGCGGCATACCGTTGGCGAGCGTGCGCGATGCGTCCAGCAAGATGAACACCGGTGGCAAGTACGACACGAGCGTGTACAAGCGGTCGGTGGGTCTGAACGGTGTGGGCATCAAGGCGGTGAACGCGCTGTCAACGCGGTTCTACATACGCAGTGTGCGCGACGGCATGAGCTCGAGCGTGCTCTATCACGAGGGCATCGTGCAGGAGGAGACCGGCATCGTGCCCGCCGAGCCCGACGAGCCCAACGGCACGCTGGTGGAATTCACTCCGGACGGCACGATCTTCAAGGGCTACGAGTACCACGAGGAGATTGTGGAGCGCATGGTCAAGAACTACAGCTACCTGAACACCGGGTTGTCGCTCGTGCTCAACGGCAAGCGCTACCACTCGCGCGGCGGCTTGAGCGACTTGCTCAAGGACGTGATGACCAGCGAGCCGCTATATCCGCTCATCCACTTCCGCGGCGACGACATCGAGGTGGTCATCACCCATGCCAACCAGATGGGCGAGGAGTTCTACTCGTTTGTCAACGGTCAGCACACCACTCAGGGCGGCACCCACCAGAGCGCCTTCCGTGAGGCGTTGTCGCGCACCATCAAGGACTTCTACGGCAAGAACTTCGAGTACAGCGACATCCGTGGCGGCATCGTAGCGGCAATCCTCATCAAGGTGGAGGAGCCCGTGTTTGAGAGCCAGACCAAGATTAAGCTGGGCAGCACCGAGATGGCAGCCGGCGGTCCCACGATATACAAGTTCATCAACGACTTCATCAAGAAGCAGTTGGACGACTACCTGCACAAGACGCCCGACACCGCCGAGGTGCTGCTCAAGCACATCCAGGACAACGAGCGCAACCGCAAGGCGATGGCAGGCGTGACCAAGCAGATGCGCGAGCGCGCCAAGAAGACCGCGCTCTACAACGACAAGCTGCGCGACTGCCGTGTGCACTTCAACGACGTGCGCACCCCCAAGGGCAACGACCGTCGCGCCGACACGTCAATCTTCATCACCGAGGGACTGAGCGCGAGCGGCTCGATCACCAAGGTGCGCGACGTTGAGACCCAGGCGGTGTTCTCACTGCGCGGCAAGCCGCTCAACACCTTCGGCCTCGAGGCTAAGAGGGTGTACGCCAACGTGGAGTTCGGCCTGCTGCAGGCTGCGCTCAACATCAACGATGGCATCGACGGACTGCGCTACAACCGCGTGATTGTCGCCACCGATGCCGATGTCGACGGCATGCACATCAGGCTGTTGCTGCTCACCTACTTCCTGCAATACTGCCCCGAGCTCATCAAGACCGGCCACCTGTACATCCTGCAGACACCGCTCTTCCGCGTGGTCAACAAGAAGGCCGCCAAGCGCAAGAGCGGTGTCTGCAGGATGCCGCGATCACGCGCTTCAAGGGACTGGGCGAGATCTCGCCCGAGGAGTTTGTCGACTTTATCGGCCCCGAGATGCGGCTTGACCGCGTGACCCTGCGCAAGGAGGACACCGTCAACGACCTGCTGTCGTTCTACATGGGCAAGAACACCATGGAGCGCCAGAACTTCATTATTGACAACCTGATAATTGAGGACGATGAAGACATCACAGTGCATTGAGGCGACCACGCCACAGCGCGTGGCATTGTTTCCCGGCTCGTTCGACCCGTTCACGCTGGGCCACGAGTCGATTGTGCGGCGCGCCCTGCCCCTGTTTGACCGCATCATCATCGCCATCGGGGTCAACCCCGGCAAGCGCGCCATGCTCACCGCACGGCAGCGCCAAGGGTGGATTGAGAGCATCTTTGCCGACGAACCGGCGGTGAGCGTGATCACCTACGACGGGCTCACCGGCGAGGTGGCGCGGCAGTGTGGCGCCACGGCGTTGCTGCGCGGCGTGCGCATGGTGCAAGACTTTGAGAGCGAAATGATTATGGCAGAGGTCAATCGCGAGCTCTGCGGTCTCGAAACCGTGCTACTCTACACCCTGCCGTCGCTCAGCCACATCAGCAGCAGCATCGTGCGCGAGCTGCACAGCCATGGCGCCGACGTGAGTAGCTATCTGCCCGCAAGCGGCGACGTGAGCTGGCTGCACAACGAGTAACCTCACCGCCGACCTCTATAGTTTACCTGCCACGATGCGTAACAAGGTTATTTTCAACATATTACTATCGCTACTACCGCTATTGGCAAGCGCGACGGCATTCGATGACGCCGTCGCCGCGATGGACGCCCGGTCGTTGCCGCTGGTCAACCTTGACATTGACTTGGCGACAGTCACCGATGCCGACTACACTCAAGGCGGCTTCACTATAGTGAGCTACAACAGCGCGACCAACCAGCTTGACACCGTGTCAAGCCCGTGCGAGCTCAAAATCAGGGGCGGCACGGCGAAGTACTACAAGAAGAAGTCTTACAACCTGAAGTTCATCGACGAGAACGGCGACAAGCGCGACGTGAACGTGCTGGGCTTGCGCGAGGACAACACGTGGATACTCGACGCGATGGCGATTGACCCGGCACGCATGCGCAACCGCGTGTGCTTCGACCTGTGGAACGAGTTCGGCAGGCTGCCCTACGACACCGAGTTCGGCGGACGCAATGGCACCGTCGGCGCCTTTGTCGAGGTGTATGCCCAGGGGGCGTACCACGGGTTGTACTGCCTCACCGACAAGGTCAACCGCAAGCTGCTTGACCTCAAGAAGGTCAAGGTAGACGAAACCACAGGCGATGTGACCGTTCGCGGCGTGCTGTACAAGGGCGAGAGCTGGACCACGGCGACCACGCTGGGCGGCTACAAGACGGCAAGCACCGCGTCCGACAAGTGGAACGGGTGGGAGCTCTCCTATCCCGACGACTATCCGTCGCGCGCGGCATGGCAACCGCTGATGGACCTGATAAACGCCCTGAACAAGGACCTGGAGACAGTCTCGGGCTACTACCTCGACTGGTTCTACATGGACAACCTGGTGGACTACTGGCTGTTGCTGGCTCAGTTCAACGTGCTGGACATGCCCTACAAGAACACTTTTCTATCGACCATCAACGTGCAGAACTCGCACCGCTACGTCATCACGCCCTGGGACATGGACGCCTCGTTCGGCCGGACGTATGACGGCTCACTCTACGACCAGCAGACGGTCATCCGGTCGCAGGAGCGCCGCGTGGGTCCGTACTTTGACATCATGGGCAACAACGTTGACGACATCAACGGCCTGGTGGTCAAGCGGTGGTACGAGCTGTCCAAGTCGACCTTTGCCCCCGAGCACGTGATGAGCGTCATGCGCGCCTACGCCGAGCGGTTCGACAACAGCGGGGCGTGGCAGCGCGAGCGCGCCAAGTGGAACAATAGCCCGGTGACGCTGGGCGAGACCGCGATGAGCGAGCTGGAGTATGTGGAGCGGTGGTATCGCGACAACTACGCCCACATGCACGATGAGCTGATGTTCGACCTCAACCACGATCACCTGGTCAACATTGGCGACGTCAACCTGCTGCTTGATGCCATCCTGCAGCTTGCCGCGCAATGACCCGCCGCGGCACGGACAAAGCGGCAATGCCGCTTTGCACTCAACGGCAAGGACGGCACGCGGCGACGGCCTCTGTGAACGGCCTCTGAGGCGGGCGATAACAGTTTTCTCGCGGATTTTTTGGTCAATTCAAAAAAATGTTGTAATTTTGCAGCGCAAATAAGCGATCGGGGTGTAGCACAGTTGGTTAGCGCGCCACGTTCGGGACGTGGAGGTCGGAAGTTCGAGTCCTCTCACCCCGACCCGACAGGGGATAACAAGCAGCAAGTCTGCAAGTTATCCCTTATTTTTTGTTTTACATTAGCGCTTGTCGATGTAGGCTTGGAACGCCGCCTTGTAGCTATCGCCAACGGGGATGTAGACATCATCAATGCCGATGCGACCGCGCTCCACGTCGCGAATCTTAGCCAGGTTGACGATGTAGCTGCGGTGCACACGCATGAATCGCGAGGCGGGCAGCTGCTCCTCAAGGGCCTTCATGCTCATGAGCGTGAGCACAGGCCGCGGCTGGTCGTCGGTATAGATTTTGACATAGTCCTTGAGGCCCTCAATGTAGCGGATGTTGTCGAGCAAAATCTGCACCAACTTGTACTCGCTCTTGACAAAGATGCTCTCGGGAGGCGGCGCGGCAGCAGCCTGTTGACGCTCCCACACCATGGTGAACCACTGCAGTGCACGATTGCAAGCCTCCAGGAAGGTCGAGTAACTGATGGGCTTGAGCAGGTAGTCAATGGCGCCGACCCTGAATCCCATGGTGGCATACTGGTCAAAGGCGGTGGTAAACACCACCCGCGTGGTCTCGGGCAACATGCGGCTGAGCTCCATGCCGCTGAGCTGCGGCATCTGGATGTCGAGAAACAGCAAGTCGATTTGCTGCTTACTCACCCCGTCAAGGGCGTCGGTCGCGTTGGAGTACTTTCCCACCAACTCAAGAAACGGGATGCGCGCCACATAGCTGGCGAGCAACTCGACGGCCAGAGGCTCGTCGTCAACTATGGCACAACGTATTGTAGGCATGGTTAAGTTGTCTGAATGGTAATTGTTGAATAATAAGTGGCGCCATCATCGCTCACCCCCTTGACCCAGTTGAAGCGGTCGGGGTACATCAGCTCCAGGCGCTTAGCCACCTGTTCCAGTCCGATGCCCGAGCCACTCTTGTCACCTTGCTTGTCCTTGGGGTGATTAGAGTTCTTGATGTCGCAAATCACATTGTCGCCGTCGCGCTTGACGGTGATTGAGATGAATCCGTTGCCGCTGGCGCTGATGCCGTGCTTGAAGGCATTCTCAACCAGCGAGATGAAGATGAGCGGCGCGATGGGCGTCATGTCCTTGTCGTCAATGTCGATGTGCTCTTCAAGCGTGACGGCACTGGTCAGGCGAATCTTCATCAACGCCACATAGTCGCGCATGAACGCCGCCTCCTTGCACAGCGGCACAAACGGCTGGCTATTGTCGTACAGCACATGTCGCAGCAGCCGGCTCAACTCCTCGACGGCAACCTGCGCCTTGACCGTGTCGAAGGCAATCAAGGCATAGATGTTGTTGAGCGTATTGAGCAGGAAGTGCGGGTTGAGCTGGTTGCGCAGGTTGGTGAGCTCAGCCTCAGTGCGGCGCTGCACAGCCTCGCGACGCGCCTGCTCGGCGTCGTGGTAGCGCCCGGTCATGCGCACGGCGATGCTCAGGCCCACCACCAGCATGAGCATAATCGTATTATAGAAATACATCGGGTTGATGGCGCCGGGCGGGCGGCGGTGCGGACGCTCGCTCACGCCGGGCAGCAGGCTGTTGGCAAGGTGCCACCACTGATGCATGAATACCAGCGCAAGGACCACCAGCAACAAGTTGGTCAAATAGAACGACACACGCTTGTCCTTGAAGTACAATCGCGGAATGAGCACGGCATAGTTGAGATAGAACAGCGCCATGCAAGCCACGGGCGAGCCCAGCGAGCGGATAAACCGGTCACGCATCAACTCGCTGCCATCGTTGGGCGACACGAAAAACAGCGGAAACAAAATGATTACCGCCCAGCACAACACGTGAATCAGGTACTCTCTTTTCATCACTCGTAACGTATTGCCTCAATCGGGTCGAGGTTGGCAGCCTTCTTGGCGGGATACCACCCGAAGAAGACGCCGGTGAATGTACACACAGCAAAACTCAGCACCACAGTCCAAGCCTCGACCGTTACCGGCCAACCGGACAGAACCGCGATCAACTCACTGATGGTAATGCCGATAATAACACCTATCAAGCCACCGGTGACACTGATCATGATAGACTCGATGAGGAACTGGCTGAGGATGTCAATGCCACGCGCGCCCACACTCATGCGCAAGCCAATCTCGCGGGTGCGCTCGGTCACACTGACATACATGATGTTCATGATGCCGATGCCGCCCACAATGAGCGAGATGCCAGCCACACAGCCCAGCAGCGCGGTCAACATGCCCATGGTGCTGTTCATCATCGAGCTGAGCTCCTCCTGCGAGCGGATTGAGAAGTTGTCATCGTCACCATCGCCCAACTTGTGGTTTTGGCGCAAGATGGAGCGGATGTCCTTGATGGCAAGGTCGGTCATGCCCTCGGTGATGGCGCTGGCATAGATGCCCTGCAGGTAGGTTTGAGCCAGGATGCGCTTCATCACCGTGGAGTACGGCATGAGCACGATGTTGTCCTGGTCCATGCCCATCGAGTTGTAGCCCTTGCTCTTGAGCACACCCACGACGCGCACCGGCATCTTGTTGAAGCGGATTACCTGCCCCACGGGGTTGGCGCCTGACGGGAACAGGTTGTCGACAATGGTCTTGCCGATGACACACACCTTGGCGCCCGACTTGATGTCCGCCTCGGTGAACATGTCGCCCTGCTCAACCTGCAGCTGGCGGATGGTCAGATAGCCGCGGCTGACGCCGGTGACACTGGTTTGATAGTTGTTGTTGCCGGCAATCAGCTGCCCGCCGCTACTCACATTGGGGCTCACCGCCGCGAGGTACTTAGCCTCGTTGCACAGGCTGTTGTAGTCGTCGAGGGTGAGGGTCTGCATCTCGTCGGCGCTCATGCGAGCCCCGCCCGGCCCGCGGTCAGCGCCCGGGTGAATCATGATCATGTTCGAGCCCATCTCGGCGATGTTCTGCTGGATGCTCAGCTTGGAACCCTGGCCGATGGCGAGCATCGTGATCACGCTGCCCACACCGATGATGATGCCCAGCATGGTGAGGAAGCTGCGCGTCTTGTTGCCGGCAATGGCGCGGATGGCGATTTTAAACAGGTTGAGTATATTCATTGCTAATCGTCGTCGTTAACCGGCAGCGCCGCCAAGCGCTCGGCGGCGTTGAGGATATTATTGTTGACAATATCATCGCGCACCTTGCCGTCGCGCAACACGATGTTGCGGCTGCTGTACTGCGCGATCTCGGGATTGTGGGTCACAAAGATGATAGTGCGCCCCTCGGCATGCAACTTCTGGAAGAGCACGAGAATCTCGAACGAGGTGCGCGTGTCGAGGTTGCCGGTCGCCTCGTCGGCAAGGATGACAGCGGGGTCGTTGACCAGGGCGCGCGCGATGGCGACACGCTGCATCTGACCGCCGCTCATCTGGTTGCTCTTGTGGTTGAGGCGATCGCCCAGCCCCACGCGTTGCAGGGCGGTGACGGCGCGCTCGCGGCGCTCGGTGGCGCCCACACTGCTATTGTACATCAGTGGCAACTCCACGTTCTCGACAGCCGTCGTCTTGGGCAGCAGGTTGTAGTTCTGGAACACAAAGCCGATCTTGCGGTTGCGCAGGGCGGCGCGCGCGTTCTTGCTCATGGTGCGCACCGGCGTGCCGTCCAGCAGATACTCGCCGCTGGTGGGCGTGTCCAGGCAGCCCAAGATGTTGAGTAGGGTACTCTTGCCGCTGCCGCTGGTGCCCATGATGGTGACAAACTCGCCCTCGCTGATGGCAAAGGACACGCCACGCAAGGCATGGACGACCTCCTCGCCGACCACAAAGTCGCGGCGAATGTTGTCAAGACGAATAATCTCTTTCATTTCTTGGAGTTGCTATCGGTCTTGCGGTTGCGCGGTCCGGGCATGAACGGTGAGCCACCCGAGGCACTCTTGTCATCGCCCGCCTCATTAAAGTTGACATCGGTCACGACCGTCGTCCCCTCGTCAATGCCGCCGGTGATGGCAGTGTGAATACCATCGGTCATGCCGGTGGTCACCGCGTGTGCCTTGAAGGTCTTGCCGTCGAGCGTCCACAACTTGTGCTCACTCTCAACGTCCTCAATGATGTACTCCTCGCCGACAATCTGAGGCTCGGGAGTGAAGCGCAACGCCTTGTTGCTCACGGCAAGGGCGTCATTGACCTCAAGGGTGTAGATAGTGACATTGGCGGTGAGGCCCGGCTTGAGCTTGAGGTCGGTGTTGGGGGCGCTGATTACCACCTGATAGGTCACGACGTTGTTGGTAGTGGTCGCCTTTTGCCGCACCTGGGTCACCGAGCCGTTGAACACGTCGTCGGGGTAGGCGTCGACAAGGAAGGTGACGCGCTGGCCCTCGCGCACGCTGCCGATGTCAGCCTCGTCAACGTTGGCGATGACACGCATGTCGCTCAGGTCCTTGGCGATGGTGAACAGCGTGGGGGTGTTGAGCGACGAGGCGACCGTTTGACCCACCTCGACCTCCTTGCTGATGACAACGCCG